>JAKQFZ010000421.1 GCA_029558215.1 Candidatus Omnitrophota bacterium | reverse complement strand
AGGAAGTTGCGGCGCTCCGAGCGTTCGCTTTGGTGGAGAGGGTTGGACGTACCTTCTAAACCTCACTCGAGCGAGTTCTGCCTCTGTTTCAATGGACATCGGTGCCCACGAAGGTGGCTACTGGTGCGTCAAGGCGTCTTTGAACAATCGGGATTGGGACACGATTCTCGAAGGACGTAGTTCAAGAGAATGGCATGAGTTTGATCTGACTCAATATGCTGCCGCTCCTGTCTTTCTCAAGATAACCGGCGACGATTTCCATCAGCAACAACTGGGGGAGTTTGTTCTGACAGCAGTCGCGGAGTGAATTGCTGGGAGGCATCTGTCAGCCGATCGCCTCGTTGCCTCGCTCGCCTGTGCGAATGCGAACGCATTCCAGGAGATCGAGAACGAATATCTTGCCGTCCCCTATTTCTCCAGTTCTTGCCCCCTGAACAATTGCTTCAATCGTTGGTTCAACAAACGCTTCATTCACAGCAATATCGAGTCTTACTTTCTTCAGAAGATTGACTTCGACGTCTACTCCTCTGTAGGACTCATGATAGCCTCTCTGCTGACCGCACCCGAGTGCGTTTGTTACCGACATCTTATAGACATCCGCCTTATAGAGGCTTCTCTTGACGTCATTGAGCTTTTCCGGCTGAATGTATGCCACGATCAGTTTCATATTCTGATCTCCTTTCCTCTCTGAATCTACTGGGTTGTGAAGACCTGGAACCCTGCATAGGCTTCCATCCCATGTTCGCCAATGTCCAAACCCCGGAGTTCCTCTTCCTTGGAGACCCGCAGTCCCACAGTCATTTGAATCACCTTGAAAACGATCCCCATTGTGATTAGGGCAAAGAGACAGGCGCTCAGTGCGCCGAATGCCTGAATCGCCAACTGCCAGACTCCCCCACCATGGAGCAGGCCGTTGCGGCTCAGTCCAAGTGCCTGCTGACCCCATATACCAACTGAAAGAGTTCCCCAGATCCCGTTCATCCCGTGCACGGGAACTGCACCGACTGGATCATCAATGCCAATGCGGTCAAGCAGCAACACGCCAAAGACTACGATAACACCTCCAATGGCTCCAATGCAGATGGAAGCACCAGGTGAGACAAAGGCACAGGGGGCTGTGATGGCCACAAGACCAGCGAGTGCCCCGTTCATGGTCATCGAGAGATCGGGTTTCCCAAACATGATCCACACGGTCGCCATGGCGGTCAGCGCACCTGCCGTAGCGGAGAGGTTTGTGTTCATGGCAACCAGGGCGATGGTCGAACCATCACCGACACTGAGTGTTGAGCCTGGGTTGAATCCAAACCATCCGAACCAGAGAATGAAGACTCCCAGCGAGGCAAGGGGAATTGAATGTCCCGCGATTGCTCGAGGCGTTCCGTCAGAAGTGTATTTCCCAATTCGAGCCCCAAGCATATACGTTCCCACAAGGGAAACGCATCCACCGACCGCATGAACCACAGTTGAACCCGCGAAATCACCAAAGCCCATTGCCGACAGCCAGCCGTTCGAACTCCATATCCAGTGGCCAATGATTGGATAGACGAACCCGCTTATGATAGCTGTGTAAATGAGGTATGCAGGGAACTTCATACGTTCCGCCATTGCTCCCGCCACAATCGTCGCAGCAGCTCCACAAAAGGCTGCTTGGAAGAGCCAAAATGCAAATATCGGCACACCAGATGGATTGCTTGGATCGGATAGCCCAAAACCATTCATCCCTATGAAGGCGTTACCCGCTCCAAACATAAAGGCGTATCCGATCAAGAAGAACATGATGCTGGCGATACAATAGTCCATGAAATTCTTTGTCAGGATGTTGCAGGCATTCTTTGCACGAGTGAATCCAGCCTCCACCATTCCAAAGCCGGCCTGCATCAGAAAGACAAGAAATGCAGCCAACAAAACCCAGACTGTGTCAAGACCGACTTCAGGAGTGGCGGGGACTGTATCTTGAGCATAGCATCGTGTGGCCAAGACAGAAGAAACGAGCGCTACGGAAAATCTGTGCCTTAGTGCCATGCGAAGAACTGTGGTTTTGGAGAACCATGCTCCAGAAGAATGTGGATTTCTAGCGGGCAGTAATCTCTTTGGAGTAGGAATAACTGAAATTCCGAAAAGTTCTAACTTGCTTTGAGGTAATTGCACTCTCTGTCTGCTATTCTTTGTCATACGGATAAACCTCCCTGGATTGAATTCACAAGTTTCTTAAATGTATGGCAATCTCTATGCCAAATCTTTGCTCATTCGAGATTCAATGACATTATCTATTGATGATAAAGGAGATATGAAGGAAGTGAATTGCTCTCCCAGAAGTCCAGTGATTCAGAGAAACTACATTGCCGTAGGATAGCAATATGCTAGCCACCATCGTGTCGGTCTGATTAGAAATGTCGTCCATCGTTTCTGCTGCGGCTTCCTCTGACGTAGAAGGATCGTGCCAGGTATTCAGCGACAGGTACAACTGAACACTTGGCCATACAACCTCTGAAGGTGTGCAGAAGCCCAGGATGAGTACATTGGCGATCTCCTCGACTGCTTTGTCGCGAGCACATGTCGTCTATGCCTCTTGCACATTCCACGGCCGAAAGATAGACTCTGTGCAAGTGAACCATATTGGACGAAACTTGCAGAACTATCTGCGCAGACCCAAGGAGACCGTCTTATGCTGTTTATTGCTCATCGTGGAGCGTCTTATGACGCTCCGGAGAACACGCTTGCCTCGATCAACCTTGCATGGAAAGTGAATGCCAAGGCGGTTGAGATAGACGTCTATCTGACTGCTGATGAAAACATCGTTGCGATACACGACAAGACTGCTGAGCGGACAGGTGGCAAGGATTTGCTCATCCGTGAGCAGACCCTCGATGCACTGAGACAGTTGGACTTTGGCAGACACAAGGGAGAACAATGGGCGGGGGAGAGGATTCCCACATTTCCCGAAATCCTTGCAACTGTGCCTGAAGATGGAAAGATGTTTGTCGAGATCAAGTGCGGTTCTGAGATAATTTTCAAACTTCGGGAGTGTGTACAGCGGTCTGGTCTTCGGACTGACCAGATTGTCTACATCTGCTTTGATCTGCCAACTTTGGAAGCAGTCAAGAGAGCACTTCCTGAGCATCTCTGCTATTGGCTTCGAAGCATCAAAAAGAATCCGGAAACCGGTGTATGGGAGCCTGATGTTGAGTCTATGATTGAGGGTGCGAGCAAGGCTGGGCTTGACGGTCTGGATGTTCAGGCACGCGAGATTGTTGATAGTTCTTTCGTGAAGAAAGTTCGAGGCGCGGGCATGGGGATCTACGTCTGGACAGTCAACGAGATCCCACTCGCCCAGGCAATGGTCGAAGCCGGCGTGGACGGGATTACTACCGATCGTCCTCATTGGCTCCGCGAAAGTCTAGGTCTGTAGAGCGACATCATTGGAGTTTGGGGCTTGGAGTAAGACTGGTGTCTACTGTCTCAAAATCTCTCTGTTATTCTCAAACGTTACTCTGGCTATGCATGGTGGCAAGCGGAATTGCCTGGGCGCAGGAAACGAATCTGGTTCCAAACGGATCTTTTCAGTGCCCAATTGTCAACGGACTCCCAGAGGGCTGGGAGAAAGTGCCTGGTAGAGATTCTCTTTCGCCCCGGATACTGTGCGGTGGCAGACAGAAGCAACGATACGTTCTGATTTCAGGCAATGGCAATGCCGACTGTGTTGGAGGAATCTCAACAAAGGTAAATCTCCCTCTGGGAAAGACCTATTGTCTCCGTGTTCAATTCAAAATGACTCGTGATGTCAACCCACTATTAAACCTCTTGTATGAGATCTCCCATGGTGGTGTTTCACAACAGATCGTTGAGTTTCACAGACTCAGTGACAGTCGAGCAGTGGGAGAGGCGATGGTTGTCACCAGCGATGGGCAAGGGAGTGTTTCGGCAGAGATTCGCCTTATCTATCACCTTTGCGCCAAGGGGAAGATATGGATTGAAAAAGTATCGCTCACTGAGACTGATACGATGCCGCCTCGAAAGGTTCGGGTTGCCTGCACAGGTGGTCCAGACAGCCTTGAAGAATATGGGCTTCCGACATTTCAGAAAGCTCTGGACGCTGTCGGACGGAAGAAGGTTGACCTTGTCCTTCTTCCTGAGTACTTCCATGGTGAATACGTTCAGGAGCCACTCTCAGGCCCGTCGGCAACCCTGATGTCTCAGAAGGCTAAAGAGTACGCGATGTATGTGGCCGGAACTATTGGTCTCCACGACGAAGCGAAAGACCGTGTCTACAATGCCGCGCTGCTCTACGACCGGCAGGGGAATCTCATTGGTCGTTATGATAAGTTTCACCTCTATGGTCCGGAGTTGCACTCGGATGGTATCACTCCAGGAGAGAGTGTTCCTCTGTTCCAGACTGATTTTGGAAGAGTTGGTTTCATGACGTGCTATGACAGTTGGTTTGCAGACGTTGCTGAACTGCTGGCGTTGCGCGGGGCAGACATCATCCTGTTCCCGAGTTTGGGATTTGACCGCGCTCTGATGCACGCACGTTCGCTGGATAACTGCATCTACATCGTTGCGAGTTCGCGCTCGGGCGGCAACGGAATCTGGGATATATTCGGTAGAGAGATTGCTGCTGGAACACCTGAGACTAAGTCACTATCCGGCGACGTCCTCAGGCTGAATGTGGATGGTTTGGATATCATGATTGCAGAGATCAATCTCAATGTTCCGCCAAACGGAGGGGGGCGCTCTCCCGTAATCCGTACCAAGCGACATCTCGGGAACCAGCGTTTCTGGCTCGAACAGCAGATTCTCGATGAGAAGTGCCGTTGGTGGCAGGAATAGTCCTTTTCACAGCCTCTTCGCATCCACGCTCAGCTTCCTTTCCTTTCTACAGCAATCTCTGCACTGTCCATGCTGAGGCGATTGGCCTTCTTTGACATCTGGCGGGATGATTCCCAGGACGAGATTTCCATGAGCTATCAATCCTTTGAAAAGTACTTGACAATACAAAGTAGAGATGATATCTTTTCCTCAGATGATACGAAAGAGGTCACCGGATGCGTCTTGACAGAGCACTGGAACAGATATCAGAAATCCATGAACATCTTGCCAGGAGCACTGTTTATCGTGGCTATCGCGCTGCTCCTGCCGCAATCTCGGGAATGGTTGCCATTCTCGCTGCTATCATTCAGCCACGATCCCTCTCCTCTGACCCAAATGCCTTCGTCCTCTATTGGACATTTGTTGCCATCGCTGCCTTCCTGATCTCTGTGGCTGGAGTGGTAGGAAACTACCTGCACGACAATGACAGAAACAATCGCAGAAGGACGTTTGTCGTCTTTGGTCAATTGGCTCCCAGTCTTTGTGCCGCTGTGGTCACCACTGTTGCGTTTCTCTCATCCGAAGATAAGACCGCTGTCGCGTTTCTTCCTGGTATCTGGTCATTGCTATATGGACTCGGTTTGCTGGCATCGAGGCCGTTTCTGCCGAGGATGATTGGTTGGGGGGCTCTCTTCTACTTACTCTGTGGCTGCTTCTTGTTGAGACGCGCTGCTTTAATGGGCATCGCAGGACTGTCTCCTTGGGAAGTGGCACTCCCATTTGGTTTGGGTCAGGTTTTGGGGGCAGCGATCCTTTACTGGAATCTTGAAAGGAGAAATCATGGACAAACATCATCATGAAGACCACGACAGAGGACGGTTTGCATACGAAGGTCTTGACCGTGTGCTTCATGAGAAGGCTCGGCTTGGTATACTGACGGCTCTCGTGACACACCGTGAAGGGCTTCTGTTCACTCAGATTAGAGACCTTTGCGCCTTGAGTGACGGCAACCTTAGCCGTCATATCCAGGCCTTAGAAGAAGCCGGACTCGTTGAAGTCTGGAAGGGGTTTCGAGCAAAGAAGCCCCAGACTCTTTGCAGAATCAGCAAGAACGGACTCTGTCGCTTTCACGAGTATCTCGAAGAGCTTGAGAGGGTCATTCGCGATGCCTCGGTGGCTGGCGAAGAAGACCCGTCCACCGAAAGTGCGATGGGCAAGAGACTGGTTCCGATCTGACGCGGAACACTTTTCTTTTCTCTTTTAACTCTGTACAGTAAAGTACGCGGGTATAGAAAGCATAAGGAGCGGTAAGATGGAAACGATCGTAAAGTCAGAGAGCACTCTTGAACTGTTCTTTCAGAGACAAGCAATGACCTTCAAGTTAGCTTGGATCGCCTTTCTGGTCTTGGTTCTGCTTATCCCAGTTGGGATGGTGAAGTCTCTTCTCCATGAGAGGACGGGGCGCCGCGATGCAGCGGTCTCGGAGATGACCTTTTCCTGGGCTGGGGAACAGACCATCGCTGGACCGGTATTGGTCATCCCATACCGATATGTGGTCAAGAACTGGAAGGAAGAGACAGTGAATGGAAAGCCTGAAAGATTCGAAGTTGAGGAGACTCTCACAGCGGAAGCCTTCTTTCTTCCCGACAGCATGTCCATAGAAGGGAGCATTGAACCAAGTCTTCTTCACAGAGGTATCTATGATGCGGTTGTCTACAATGGTGCTCTCGAGATCTCCGGTCAGTTTAGCCCGCCGGACTTTACGGAACTCGACATTGATCCTGTCAATGTTTTGTGGGACAAGTCTTCTGTAACGTTTGCCATCCAAGACTTGCGCGGCGCTGCTGAGATGTTGACGGTTACGATTGGAGACACGCCCTATGAGTTCAAGCCGGGTTCCAAACTTACCGGCTACTCGTCAGGCATCATAGCCCGCCTGCCCAATCTCTCACGAGATTCAGTCTCGGACTATCGGATGCATTTGGAGATCAAAGGGAGCCGTGGAATTTACTTCACTCCTGTTGGAAAGCAGAATCGTGTGAAACTCTCCTCTCCTTGGACTGCCCCGAGTTTCCAGGGTTCATACCTGCCAACGACACGAGGAGTGACGGATGATGGTTTTGAGGCGCTGTGGGAAGTATCCTGGTACGGAAGAGGGTATCCTCAGCAGAGCACGAATCGCGATTCGTCTTGTGCTTTGAATGCGGACAGGTTGTCCGGATCGAGATTTGGGGTGAACTTCATTGTACCCTTGGATTCATACCGAATGGTCGAACGTTCCATTAAGTACGCTGCACTTTTCATTATCCTGGTATTTGCGGCGTTCTTCATCTTTGAATCCTTCTACCAGCTGAAGATCCACACAATCCAGTACACCCTCATCGGGGTGGCGTTGTGTCTGTTCTTTCTGGCGGTATTGTCTCTGTCAGAGTTCTTTCATTTCTTTTATGCTTACTGGACTGGAGCATTGGCTTCCGCACTGCTCGTGATTCTCTACAGTCTGAGCGTACTCAAGAGAGCAGTTCGAGCAGCCACCGTTGGAGTAATTCTCTTGGCAACGTACACTTACCTCTACGTGATACTTCAATTGCAGGACTATTCTTTGTTGTTCGGAACGGTGGGCTTGTTTGCAGCGTTGGCCGTTGTTATGTACGTGACTAACAAGATGGATGCAGTCAAGAGAATGCCATGACACGAAATGCACAAGGCTATGATGCAGAGACATGTGAGAAGAGGATCTTCAGGCCAATGACGATGAGCACCGCGCCCCCGATGCGCTCCATACGGCTGCCAAACCGTGCTCCGATGCGACAGCCGATGGCCATTCCGAGCGCCGTCATAATTCCGGCAACGAGACCGATAACGATACAGGGATAGAGAATTCTCACCTTCTCCGTAGCGAAAACCAAGCCGACAGCAAGGGCATCAATGCTCGTCGCGATGGAGAGAGAAACCAGTGAAAGCCCACGAGTCGGGTCGTTACCCGACTGTGAACGCTCTTCAAAACTGTGGAACGATTCCCAGATCATTTTGCCGCCGATGAAGCCCAACAGGACAAACGCGATCCAGTGATCGAATGATTCGACCCATCCGATGATGGACAAGCCTGCGAGCCATCCAATTACTGGCATTGCGAACTGAAACAAGCCGAAATGAAAAGAGAGCCGGAATATCTGCCTTGGGGAAACTCCGCAGAGAATGACCCCACAGGCGATTGAAGCGGCGAAGGCATCCATCGCGAGTCCAAAAGCAATACCGAGAATCACCATCGTACTCATGGCCTACAGAGAAACCTCCGGCTGCTGCGAAGACATCGAAGGGTGGTCGCCACCATCTGTGGTGCGTCAATGAGTCGCACCGAGGCACTTCCAATTGTCGCAGTTCTCTGGATTCCTCTTTCGATGAAAATCTGTTCCATGACTGCAAAATTCCTCGGGGTTCCATATTGGTGTAGTAGGTAGTGCCTGACGATGGCATGATCGCCGCTGACAATCTGTGCTGCCGTGAAATCTGTTTGTATGTGGTAGTCAACACCGGCGCTCTCTTCAATGTGATGAAAGAGAGTGCTGCATTCGTGCCCGACACCGAGGAGAAGAACATAACCTTTGGGATGTCTTGCCAGTTTGCCATAGGGTGAAAGGTCATCGCACGGTGTAATCGAGAAGCGATGTTCACAGGTCAGTGAATCGGCTTCAAAGCCGATGGCGGCAACAGAGTGCGTTGGGTGGAGACTTCGGATGGCACCGGGTCGCTTTCGAAATGTTTCTGGTATTACACCTGTCCAACAAGCCGTGTTGACCGGGTCGAAGACCGGAGGGTTGGATGGCGAGAGTTCCGGCGATCCAGTGAGGGTTGGAACCATGACAGTGCCCCTGGGCCCGACTGACTCCAGCAATGCATCTATGACCGTATCTGCTCCATCCACAACTCGTCCGAAGCGGCTTAGGGAACTGTGCACTAGAACGACGGAGCCACGCCTTAAGCCCAATTGGCGCAAGCCTTCGAGGATTTCCGTCTTACTGATGGAATTCGTCATATCGCAACTCTCACACTGTGTATGTTGATGCGGAGGTGTCGCCACCCCTGCCAGTCCAGTTTGTGTGGAAAGACTCACCTCGTGGACGGTCAATGCGTTCGTAGGTGTGTGCTCCGAAGTAGTCCCTCTGCGCTTGAAGGAGATTCGCTGGCAGCCATTCGCTACGGTAACCGTCGTAGAAGGCAAGTGCGGTGCTCATCGCTGGGACTGGAATGCCCAATGTGACAGCAGATGCGATCACGCGGCGCCAGGGCTGCTGAGACGATTCGATGATCTGCTTGAAGAATGAATCCAGCATCAGATTCGCCAGACGTGGGTTCCTGCCAAATGCTTCCTTGATCTTAGTAAGGAACACAGACCGGATAATGCAGCCACCTCGCCACATCGAGGCGATGCTTCCGTAGTCGAGATTCCATGCATATTCCTCAGCGGCGGCGCGCATCAACATAAAACCTTGTGCATAGCTGGTGATTTTTGCCGCGTAGAGCGCCTTGCGGAGATCGTCAAGGAATCTCTCTCTGTCAAGAACCAACAATGGCTGAGGATCTGAAAAGGATTTTGACGCCTGAACTCGCTGATCTTTCATAGCGGAGAGAGCGCGAGCGAAGACTGCTTCAACAATGAGCGTCAATGGTTGACCCAGATCGAGCGCAGCCACGGCAGTCCATTTTCCTGTCCCTTTTTGTCCGGCAGCGTCAAGAATTGTGTCCAGAACATGCTTTCCATTTTCCTTGTAGGCAAGGATATCTCGCGTGATCTCGATAAGGTAGGAGTTTAGCTCGGCATCATTCCATTCGCTAAACGCAGCGCTCATCTCATCGTTCGTCATGCCAAGTGCCTGCTTCATGAGATGATAGGTCTCGCAGATCATCTGCATGTCTCCGTACTCGATGCCGTTGTGAACCATCTTGACGAAGTGACCGGCACCGTCGTTTCCAAGCCAGTCACAACAGGGTTCTCCATCAGGGGTGCGCGCCGCGATAGCCTGGAAAATGGGTCTTACAGTCGGCCATGCTTCCGGGGAACCACCTGGCATTATCGAAGGGCCGAGCAGTGCACCTTCTTCACCACCAGAGACACCAGTTCCGATGTAGTGAATACCTTTCTCCTGCAGTTGCCGACACCGTCGGATGGTATCCGGAAAGTGTGAGTTGCCACCATCAATGATAATGTCGCCCTTCTGGAGATTCGGGAGCAGTTGAGCAATAAACTCATCTACCGGAGTGCCTGCCTTGACCATGAGCATGACTTTGGCAGGTTTAGACAGAGATGAGCACAGTTCCACAAGGCTATGGCAACCAACAATCCTCTTGCCTTTTGCTCGGTTGGCAAGGAAATCGTCCACTTTGGAAACGGTTCGATTGTAGACAGCCACAGTGAACCCCTTGCTCTCCATGTTCAAGACGAGGTTCTCTCCCATAACCGCCAGTCCGATCATACCGATATCTGCTCTGTTCATCTAAGCAATCTCCTATCGTTCAGATGTTGTACAATAGCATCCACGATCTGCTCGGGAGTACCAGAGATATCAACGGTGACGCAATCCTCTGGCTCCTCCAATATGCCCAACTGACTGTCAAGCAATTGCGCTGGCATGAAATGATCTCTCCTGTGTGCCATGCGACTAAGGATTAAGTCACGGTCTCCACGAAGATGAATGAAGACAGTTCCAGCGCAGTTCTTCTTCAACATCTGTCGGTATGTTTCCTTCAACGCAGAACATGCCAGGACTGAGCCTCCAGACCTCTGCCATACCTCTATCTGTTTGGCCAATGTCGTCAACCAGGGAATCCTGTCTTCATCGGACAAGGGAATTCCTGCCTTCATCTTGGTAATACACTCTGGCGAATGAAAGGAATCCGCGTCAAAAAAGGGAAGGGAAAGGCGTTGTGCCAACACTCTTCCCACCGTTGTCTTGCCACAACCCGAGACACCCATGACGATATAGACCATGTTAGAACCTTCTCAAGCCGTTCGTCTCAGTGTCGGGTCGTGTCCGTTCGTTTCAGACTTTGGTCACGCAATACCCCAGATACCGTGTGAAAGCTTCATAGGTTGGAGCGGCTACGTGGCCAGGCGTAACGCTGACGTGGTGACGATATCCGGCATAGCCTATCTTCTGAAGCGCGTCCTGCAAATTGGGGATATCGGCAACTCCCGCACAACCGAAAAACTCCTCCGGAATCGGGTCCTCAGTGAACGCCCCCTCGCCGAGATAGCAAAGAATGTTGCCGTCGCGAGTCAACAGGCTTCCGTAGGTGAAAGGAACTCGGGCAATGCGACCAACGTTACAGCCGAAACCACATCCCTTGCCTACCGCATTGGCAAGAATGGAATGGTCTTCAATATCTCCCTTTGCGGTCATCATGCTATTCGGAACCGGACCGCAGTGGAAAAGGATACAGCGATCGTCTTCGTCCCCGTAGTTGTTGTTCCAGTCAAGACAGGTTGCCGCTTTGCCAGAGGCAAGACTCAGCCCGTACATGGTGACAGCATTGCCGATGTCCACTTCGCAGGCTGCCGGAATGCCTCGATCGTTCAATTCACTGAGGAGAACACAAGGTGAAACACCCAGTTGTCTCTGCATTTCGACCCAGCAACGAAGAGCCAGAGCATCCATCTTGTACTCTTCGATGATATTGTCCAGGACAACGCCCAACTGAACGATGGTGTTGAAAGCCTTTGCCGGTACACCTTTCCAGTTGGAGTAATCTTGAAGGACTTTTGCCTTCTTCTTGTACTTGGGATTGGTGTCCTTGATCCCTTTCATCTGCGCGAAGACATCTGACAGATCAAGGGTCTCCACGGTGATGCCGAACTCTTGAAGCGTGATCTCATCAATTCTGACTGTTTTGAACGCTGTGGTCCGGGCACCAATCGCACCAACGATCATCCGTCGCATTCCTTGGACAACCCGACAGAGTCGGTCAAAATATGCCACCTGCTCCTGAAACTTGTCTCCAAGAGGATTCACCGTATGGGGTTTCAGGGCGGTGAAGGGAACTCCATATTGAACAAAGACGTCCATGATGGAGAACTTCCCGCAAAAGGCATCACGCCGATGCTCCGGATCCATCTTGTCAAATGTGTCTGGATATGCCTGTATCAGGATAGGAACGTTGGCGTCTCTGAGAGCAGCGACGGCGCCTGTCTCATCACCAAAGTTGGGAAGGCAGAGGATCACGCCGCCGAACTTGCCTCTATTTTCCTGAAGGAACCGTGCGTACTTCTCGCCTTCCTCCGGAGTCTCGACCGCACCATGGCGGGTTGCCTTGGGATCTAACGCAATCACTTGATGACCCAATCGCTCAAGACGTTCCGTCATTTCCTTGCGAGCACTTGCCTGGAGTGATGCTGGGAAGAATCCACGATTCCCGAAGAATAATGCGAATGTCGTCTTCTTTGATGCCATAGTGTGTGAGTCTCCTTTTCCCTGAACGATTTCTCTCCGCCTTCCAAAGGCGGGTGTTCTGACAAGTCAGTGTCGAATACACTGGAACGACCTTTCTCGTCTGAATAGCATAGTCCTCAAAGCCGGTCAAATGAACACAAGACATGATTCCACATTCACACTGTACAGGATTCCTCTATCTGATCTTGCGCTTCTCGTAAGAGACTTTCGCAGGACTGGAACCCTTTCCGTCGGCGTAGACGATGTGTGCCATGCCGAGAGCATCCGAAGCCAACCGAAGAGGAAAAGGGAACCCCTGTCCAGGACCGGACAGAGTGATGACGTTTCCTTGCCTGCTTCCATTGGCATTGAGACGTACAAGGCGCATATAGTTATCTTTGTTCTCGTTCCAGGCCACGTAGAAGTCATCTTCGACGACAGCAATACTCGCACCGTCTGACTGTTGAGTTGTGTTGGACAAATTCACTGGTGCTATCCGGGTTGTTAGATCTGGTTTGAGAACAGTGTAGAAGATATCACGCCCCTTATTTAGCACAAAAATCATGCCAACCAACGCGATATCACCGTTTGGCATCTCGACAAAGTCCGGCTCAACAAAGTTCTGAGGCAGGACTTTCGTTTCAAGTATTGTGCCATTGGTTCCGTCCACACGGACGGCAAGCGTTGGCGCAGACTCCCCTTGATCAATGAGAACCAGCGGGTTCTTGCCACCGAGCATTCGGATCACAGGTGCAAATAGCTCCGAGAAGCCTGAAGACGTCAAGCGAGTTCCTAGAGACAGAGGGGGGGCAACAAGCATCTTGCCAGCTGGCGTGAATTTGCTGTATCGGATTTCTATCGTTGCGTTGAGAACCAGGGGAGTCGTCCAAGCAATGTGGATGTTTCCATCATCGTCAACAGCGGCGTCAACGCGCTTGATACTTCCCAGGCCTGCTGTGCTGGTCTGATACTCTTTGGTCTGTGGCAGTGCATATCGGTTGAAACGAACCATAGAGAAACCAGCGGAATAGTGAGGCCAGACGGCGTAGAAGTCTCCCGCCCTGTCTCTTGGAGCGGCCAGCACTATGTCCGCTAGTAACGGGGCATAGTAGCTCCCCCAGAGGTAGATATTTGGCTTTCTTTCTGTAAGGACGTGTTCTCTCTGCCAGTAGTCACCAGAAGCGAGAATACTCGAACAAACCAGTTGGGGTGTCATCACGGTGCTGTTGTCTGGTGCTAGTTGAGGGATCCTCTTGACATGGACGACATTGGCGACACCTCGACCGTCTAAACAGATCTGTGGTTCGTTTCCTTCCGGGGTCAGCTCCAGCACGACAGTCTCCCGAGCGGGTTGATAAGTGACCTCGGTCTGCCAATCCTCCATAAGGTCAAGGGTCGATCCCTGCTTCAGGAAGATGTGCCAGGTACTGGAGAGCGCAAAGAGATCCGCTGAATCAATGACACCATCAAGATTCACATCCTGTGCGACTCCAATACTGCATAGGAATCCGGCTGAGATGAACGCAAGCATCATCTTTCTCATGAAAGGTATCCTTCCTTTCTCTTTGCTGGCAATCATCAGCACTCTATCTCTCGGGCACAAATCTGTCAAAAGAAAGCATGCCTATTGAGAGAGTCTCGCTGGAATCAGCAGACTGTTTTCGCTACTATACTCTGGCACGCTAGCGAAAGGATACTATCAGTATGAACAGACGCGATTTCCTCAATGCTCTCGCCGCCGGAACTTTTGCCGGTTGCGCATCAACCAAGGCTTCTAAGACCCGTGCCACTCGAAAGACTTCAAGCAGGCCGAACATCGTCTTCTTGCTCAACGATCATCAACTGCATTACCGACATGGTTGGGACTCAGGGCCCGAGATCCAACGGCCGAACTTCAGGCGACTCGCATCTCAAGGGGCTGATTTCTCGAGAGCATACACCACTTGCCCATTGTGCGCCCCAGCGCGTCGGACAATGTTAACGGGTTTGATGCCACATCAGCATGGTCAGACGACTAACGCTTTCGCGTATCCTTTTGATCGAGAGACTTATCTGGAGCATCTGAGGGATTCGGGCTATAGGAGCTTCTACTATGGCAAGTGGCATGCTGGACCGGGCACAGCGCATGACTTCGGTTGCGAGGGTTTCAGCTATCCCAGCTATAACAACCCGTACAACAAGCCCGAATACGCAGAGTACTTGCGAAGGCGTGGACTCCCTGAACCATTGATGATTGTCGAGCAAACCTACAATAGCGCTGGTGTGCGCCCGGGCGAGCGCTATCCCCTCGACAGGAAAGCGTGCCTTGGTGCTGTGACTGGAGTTCTGGAGACGCCGGATGATACGCATGAGGCTTTCTTTCTCGCCAATCTTGCTGTCGAAAAGCTTCAGGAACTGGCCACACATCCAAGCGATCAACCGTTTTCTCTTCGTGTTGATTTCTGGGGTCCGCATCAACCTCATTTTCCAACCAGACGCTTCATCGAGAAATACGATACTTCGCAGATCCCGAAATACCCCAGCTTCGATAGCGACCTCTCTGACAAGCCCGAGGTCTACCGTCAAGAGGGACAGCGTCCAACAACTGATGAGAATGGAATGCTGATATATCCGAATCCCATCCCTTGGGAGGTGTGGCAGAAGGGGATGGGTTACATCTACGCTCATTGTTCACTGGTGGACGCCGCTGGTGGGCTGATTCTTGATGCCCTTGACGCTTTGGGGCTTAGCGACAACACAATCGTAATC
>JAKQFZ010000411.1 GCA_029558215.1 Candidatus Omnitrophota bacterium | reverse complement strand
GCAAAGATGACTTTCTGTCCCGTGTCGGCGGCGTTCACAATGATGTTTTGGATAACCTGTGTCTTTCCAGTTCCCGGTGGGCCGGATATGACTTGCAGAACTCCTCTATCCTCAATAGCCAAGCCCACGCCCTGCGTCTGTTCATAGTTTGAGGGAATAACGCAAAGACGAGCCGGTTTCCATGCCGTCGAGACGTGTTCAGGAGACAGACTGTCCAACAGCCTCCACGCTAGATTGTCGCGGGTTTGTGGCCGGGTGCTCCATGCATCACGCATCTTGCCCATATCCTTCAACAGGCGATTGTAGACGCCTGACGTTGACTGGAATAGTACGCCAAGAGGGAGCAATCCCTCGGTCAGCGCGGCATAGTCGAAAGCGCCCATTTCTTTGAAGGCTGCTTGCCACTCGACACCAACGGCATCGAGCAAATATCGAATCTGATCTTCAATCGAACCGGCGGTCTCAACCTCACGTAGCAGATTCTCCACTTCCTCGGTAGAAAGCTCCTGTATGGCTTTGAAATGGCGTAGAGCAGAGCGGTTCACCGTGACCTCATCCTTGCTCAGCGACTGACAGAAGTAGCGGCCCTCCTCACGAACGATCCGCATATCCCTCATAAAGAGTGGATCGGCATTGAACGAAGGGGTGTCTCTCCACGTTTGCTTTGCAATGACAGGTAGATATCCGTAAGTGAATCTGGCATCTGGGGTCAGAAACCGATCAGGGATGTGCTTGCTGTCGAGGACAAACTGCCCCTCACCAAAGAAGATGGGTTCAGAGCAATTCTGGATGAAATGATAGTGGTCGGACTTAGAAAGATCGATGCTCGCTCCCTGCTTTGCCAACTCTTGAACACAGTCTATGTAGTATCGCAGGACACGCAACGGGACGGGTTCTTTGAGAACACTGTCGGGAACATTGCCTTGTGAATTTTCACTCTTGGATGTGGCAACCATGCGGGTGCCAAGGGCGATAACGGGCTGTATTCCATATTCAGGGAACACGACCTGCTCGATCGAAGGCTCCTCCAAAGCAAACTGGAACTCTTCGGCGCCCAGGATCGCCGCAATGGCACGTATCGCTTGATCCGTCAGATGAATTTGAGGGCGAGGATCAGTCTTGTAGTGAATTGGGGCGGTCGTGAGGTCAGACAGGTACTTGGTGATGTCGTATTCAGCCGAGGCCTCAGAATCTAGTGATGCAACCGTTGTCCCTCGCCACATGTCTGGCGGCGACGACGCAAAGCGCACATTAGCGGCCGAGAAGAGAATGACCTTCTGCAATTTGTACCATAAAGAATTCGTGGAATCTTTGT
>JAKQFZ010000409.1 GCA_029558215.1 Candidatus Omnitrophota bacterium | reverse complement strand
AGAGAATGTTGTAGTACTCTTGTCCAAAAGCCGAACGAACTTTTTGCTTTTCCCAGATGTCCATCGAAAGATAGAGCATTCCAGGATTCTTGAGAGAGACCATCCGGCGGAAACGAGAAAAATCCAAGGGCTCCATAAACTTCCCATCATCCGCAATGGCATTGCGCGGAAGATCATGCAGCGCGTGAATGATGAAGACGTTGACTCCATGATCAGCAAGCATTTGATGGTACTGCGGCTCAAGTCCCAATCGCTCGGCATCACCCTGATAGTCCCACACGAAGACTCTCTCTCGCTGCGACTGAGGCAAAGAAACGGGAAGAACGTTCAACGTGATCTCGACCGTGGAGACTTCCTGGGACAAGACGAGTGGAACAACGCTCAGGCTCCCATGGTAACTGCCGGACTTGATGTCCTGAGAACGAAAACGAATCCAGATCTGCCGGGTCTCTCGCGGTGGAATGGTCAGCGCACAGGCCTCATTCTGCGGAACGAGGGCATCGGGAACTGTCGTCCCATCGGGCGCAGTAGTGAACTCGGGATGGTAGACTTCCACTACCTTGGTGCTCTGTTGCGTCGGAATGCTGCCTGACCACTCAAAAGGAACCCTTGCCACGAGTGTCTGCTCCGCCAGATTGGTGATCATAAACGCCATGTCGGCAACATCATTGCCAAGAAGATCAACCGAGGCTTCAGTGATCAGATCGCCAATCGCGCTGAGGGGTAATCGGGAATCAAAGGACTCCCATGGTGTTGTCTGCCAGAGCAGATACGGTCGGTTTTCAAGTTGTCTTCTCTTTCCAGCAAACTCAAGTCTCTTCACCATTTCGCCTGCTTCGTCATAGTTTGACTGAGCCTGAAGATACTCTTCCCTTGTCCACTCACGACCGAAGGCCTGAGACTGCTGCTGCAGTGTCTGTGTCAGCCGTTTGGCCTCAGACAGCGTCTCGGGGGCAACGAAGGGAGAACCTTGAAGTTCCTGTGTCAGTCTTCCGAGAGCGCTTAGCAACACATCATTATCAGAGGCAGCACGAAGACTGAAAGAGTCAAAGATAAGCGCTCCAAAGGACTTGGGAGATGCGAAAGAAGCTCCCGTACGATTCCACGAGCTCAATTCGGAACCAGCGTGCCGTGACCGACAGAAGTTCCCAAACCAAAGATCCGCTGGCTTGATAGACTTCACACCAAGTTCCGCAACCGGAATCGAGACCTCGACCGTCCAGGCGTCCTGTTCCCTTCCCGTCAAGGCGAGCCATCGGCAGTTCCAGGAAGCATCCGAACCCATGGCATCGTATTGTGCCCCTATTGGGTTGACGATGAAGTGTGCAAACGACTCACGCTTGCCCGCGACGTCGAGGAAAACTTCGACACAGTCGTCGTTCCACAATGTCCCGTCACGATCTGCCACGACAGTCTGCAGCTGATCCATCTGAGGTTCGAAACAACGAAAGGCAATGTAAAGTGTCTGACCGTCATGAGCCAGGTAGACTTGCGTTTGTGCCTGAACACCTGTGCCGCTGTCAGCATCCACAAACGGGTCAACCTTTGCAGCAGATCCCCATTCGGCAGTCGTGACACGCCCGTCAATGAGAGGGGACGTGGCGATTCTCGGCACCTGCACCACAGCCTGCGCCAACGCTTCAGAGGCACAAAAGGCCAATATCAGAGCAACCATGACTCGGGATCGGTTCATCATGACTTGTCTCCTTGGCGATAATCATCCTAAGACATGGGCATTCTAGCCAAGAGACTGTCCACGTCAAATGGAGGCTCGTACGCTGCAGTGATGGTCGCCGGATGTGCCGCTGACGAGTCGTGTTGACACAACGGCTCTTGGGAACGTATATTCTCGAATCTGTTCACATTGAGAACAACCATAGAAGGCAGAGTGAAATGAAGATCAGTTGGAACTGGCTCAAGGAATTTGTCGAAATAGACTGGACACCGCAGCAATTTGTTGACCAGATGATGATGCTGGGGCTGGAAGTGGAGAGCAGTGAGTCCATCGGTGCCGCCATCGAAAAAGTCATTGTGGGACAGATTCGAGAGATTGCCCCCCATCCACAGGCAGAAAACCTTGTTGTCTGCCAGGTAGACGCGGGTCACGGCACAGATCTCAACATTGTCTGTGGTGCCAAGAACATGAAGGTCGGTGACAAGGTTGCTGTGGCAACCCATGGCACCGAACTACCCAGTGGTCTGACCATCAAGAAGGCAAAACTCCGTGGAATAACGTCCGAGGGTATGATGTGCTCTGATCGTGAACTGGGTTTGAGTGATGAGCACGCCGGAATCAAGATTCTTGCTCCGGATTCCCCAATAGGCACTCCTCTGCCAAAAGTGATCGGTCTGGATGACACCGTTCTGGACATCAAAATCACTCCCAACAGACCCGACTATCTGTCGCTCCTCGGCATCGCCCGCGATGTGGCCGCAGCCACGCACAAGACCGTCAAGGATGTTCACCATACTCTCCAGGAATCTGACCGTTCTGCCAAAGAATTGTCCTCAGTTCAGATTCTCGACGGCGAACTGTGCGCACGGTATGCTGCACGGCTGATTCGAGGTGTCAAAGTGGCACCCTCACCCGACGGGCTGAAAACTCGGCTGGAGCGCGTCGGACAGAGAAGCATAAACAATGTGGTGGACGCCACCAACTACGTGCTCTGGGAATTGGGTCATCCCATGCACGCGTTTGATATGGACAAACTAAATGAGCAGCGAATCGTCGTTCGTCGAGCCAGTGAGGGAGAAAAGATAAGAACCCTTGACGGGGTCGAGAGAACGTTGACATCTGAGATGCTTGTGATCGCGGACGCTCGAGTTCCCGTCGCGTTGGCAGGTATCATGGGCGGTGCGGATTCGGAAGTCTCTGATGAAACGACCAACATTCTTCTGGAAAGCGCCTATTTCGATCCTGTTTCAACTCGACGCACTTCAAAGCAGCTTGGGATCTCGACTGAGGCTTCCTATCGCTTCGAACGAGGCGCAGACTACCATGCTGTGATCACGGCGCTTGACCGTTGCGCCGCAATGATACAGCGGCTGGCAGGTGGCGAAATATTCAAGGACGTTATTGACACTCAGGCTCAACAAGACATGCAGTTGCAGACGCCCCGAACGGTCACTCTCCGCCGGAAGCGAGTCACTCATGTTCTTGGCAATGAGATTGCCACTGATGATGTGGTGCAACTGCTGACGCGCTTGGGATTTCATCTTCAGCCCATCGAAGAGGATGTCTGGAGTGTTCAAGTACCTTCCTTCCGAGTGGACGTCTCTCAGGAAGCAGATTTGATCGAGGAGATCGCTCGACTTTACGGCTATGACCGCATTGTCAGTACGTACCCACGCCTTGAAGTCACTCCACTTGAGAGGAATACTCCTTACCATCTTCAGCGTTCACTCTCCGATTTGATGGTCAGCGCGGGTCTTCAGGAAGTGGTCACATACAGTTTCATGGCAGAACGGGATCTCGATGACCTGAATCTCCCTCAGGATTCCCCGCTTCGCCAGGCCTTCAGGTTGACCAATCCTCTCTCGCAAGAGGAATCCCTGATCCGAACGACTTTGGCTCCGAGACTCCTGAAGGTCTATGACTACAATCAGCGAAGAGCTCGGCGCGATTTGGCAATCTACGAGATTGCGGACACGTGTCGGAACAATGATGGAACACTGGATGAGCACGCAAAACTAGGCATCCTGCTTTCGGGAGAGCCGTCACCACACTGGTCAGTGCCTGCTCGAGAGCGCGACTTCTTTGATGCCAAGGGTCTGGTGATGTTGATTCTGAACGCAACCCGAGCGCGAAATATCCGATTTCAAAAGAGCACTTCTTCATTCTTGAATCCGGAACGTGCCATGGATATGTTCTTCGAAGGAATTCCTCTTGGGTTCTTTGGTGAACTTGCTCCAGAGATTGCAGAGAAGATGGATTTCCTCTCTCGTGTATCGCTGATCGAGATCAATCTGGACGTTCTTCACCAGGCTGCGGGTGAGGATCAGCGCAAGTTTGTCGCTCCTTCACCGTATCCTGCCATCGAACGAGACGTTGCCATCCTGGTACCATTGGATGCCGCCTGCGACCTGATTCTGGATGCAATTCGCAAAACGGGGAAGGCGATGCTTGAGTCCGTGGTCTTATTTGACCGATATCGTGGCAAACAGGTTGATGCAGACCGGTGCAGCCTGGCATTTCGGCTGGTCTATCGGTCACCGGAGAAGACACTGACTGAGGAAGAAGTCAACGCCCGTCACGAGAAGATACTCAAGATGCTCGAACGCGACTACAACGCCGTACTGCGCGGCTGAAATGCGGGCAGTCGCCCAGAAAGCCAATGAGAATAATCGCTGACAAAGCAATCCCGTTTCTTCAGGAGACCTTCGGGACGCTGGGCGAAGTGACCGCACTTCACTCTCGGGAGATCACCCCTGACACCGCACGAGATGCCGATATGCTCATCGTGCGAACTCGAACACGCGTGAATGAGCACCTGCTCGAGGGTTCACGCGTCCGGTTTGTGGCGAGTGCCGCAGTGGGAACGGATCATATTGACCTGGAGTACCTTCGAACCCGTGGAATCACATTTTCGAGCGCTCCGGGGAGCAATGCCAACGCGGTTGCAGAATATGTCTTGACGGCGATTTTCACTGTCGCCGAACAACGAGGCATTTCACTCCGTGGTCGAACACTCGGAGTTATCGGTGTGGGCAATGTTGGCCGGCGTGTTGTTCGGAAAGCCAAGTCGCTCGGCATGAACGTTCTTCAGAACGATCCACCACGACAACGCGTCGAGGGGGGAACGGAATTTGTGTCATTCAAGGATGCCTTGCAGTCGGACATTGTGACGTTTCATGTCCCGCTGACGTTGGATGGTGAGGACACAACACTGCATCTGATAGATGATTCTCTGCTGCAACTGATCAAGCCCGGTGCCATTGTGCTGAACACCTCGCGCGGGGAAGTTGCCTGCAACAGCGCGCTCATCAAAGGGACGGACTCCGGGCTTCTCTCAGCGGTGATCTTAGACGTGTGGGAGGGAGAACCGGACGTGGATCTGAGCGTTCTCTCCAAGGTGACATTGGGAACTCCTCACATCGCCGCTTATACGCAACAAGGCAAGGTCAACGCCACGCAAATGGTTTATGAATCTGCGTGTCGCTTTCTCGGACAGGAGCCTCGTTCCGACGTGTTGGAGCGGATTAAGATCAGTACGGACACGGCACTTCAGATTCCGGATAGCACTACAGATTTGGAATCGGCCATATCTTTTGCATTTCGCCAGATCTATCCCATTGGTCAAGACGACTCGCAATTGCGAAAAATCGCATCGATGGATCCCGACAAGCGCAAGCACTACTTCGACGATCTGCGCAACAACTACACTTTGAGGCTTGAAGCATCTGCATATCGCGTGCAGTTGGCAGACAGCCAAACCGCATGGGCATCAGCCTTTGCCGAACTGGGCTTCTCTGTGGAATAGCAGTTCCATAGAAAGCCTTTTCCTGGGACTGTGTCAATTTGACAGTCACCACTCAGATGGCACAAAATGGCTATGCTGGAATAAAGCTTGTCTTGATGGTGGTATCATGCGACTGGAAAATTCCATTGGGCTTGTCGTTGTTCTCCTGATCTCCGTTGTTCTGCCTCGTGCTGCTTTCACAGAGCCAATCTCCGCAGCTGGCGAGATAGGCTTGATCCCACTGGACTCTTTCGACCATGCTGAAAACTGGAAACCGATCTGGCAGTTCTGCGATCCTGAAGTGATCTATACGGCCAACTGCACTCCAGACGATGACTCTGGTGTTGCCGGAAAACTGGAGTATCGGATTCTCAAGAATAGAGGCTACGTCGGACTTGCGGCGGTTCGACCAATGCTTTTGCCTGGGAAGCCGGAACGCCTCAAGATTAGAGTCTACGGCGACGGAACATCCAACAGCATCGTGCTGCGCATCGTTGATGCTGGGGGCGAAACCCATCACGTGAACACAGGAGCCGTCACATCGCTTGGTTGGCAGGAAGTGGATGTTCCCATTGATCAACCGGAGCATCTGTCCTTCGGTGGAGATCAGAATCACGTTTTGGATTACCCGCTTTATTTCTCGCAGATACTCATTGACCGGCTCCCTGAAGGCCAGGAGGGAACGATCTTCTTTGCCGATCTTGCCTGTGTCTCCGTTGTGCAAATGCACGAGAGTTGGTCTGCACAGCTTTCCGTTCGGAATCCATACAACGTTCTGGATCTTGATGAATCCCTCAGCGCACTGCTTGAAGTTCGCAGTTATCTCGCCCCGAAAAGGGAAATCGGCGTCGTCTGGAAAGTGGTCACTCCTGATGGAACCGTCGTTCATCAGGAAGCATTTCCTTTGAGCGTTGGGTTGCATCCCTGTCGCATCGAGATCGCGGTTCCCGTTCTGGAAGCAGGCTTCTACTGGTTGCGGGCAGAGACTGTGTTGGACAACCTTCGGAAATCCGTCGAGGAACCCATTGGTTTGATCCGTAAATCACTGTGGCCACGGCCGGTTAATCAGGATGCTTTTTTCTGCATCAATGTTCATGACCGATACACAAGCCGCGAACTGCCGGTGTTGTCATGGGCACAAGTGGGTGCCATCCGAGTACACTACAGTTGGAGTGAACAGGAGCGCGTCAAGGGAGAACACATATTCGTTCCGGACGTCTTGAGTTGGCGCGATAGCCTGAGAGACCATGGAGTGGACTTCTTCCCGATTCTCGCCTATGGCAATCCCAATTATGGCCAGGACACACGGATCGTCGAGACGCCGGAACAACTGGCCGCCTATTGCGACTACTGCACTCGTCAGGTGCAGCAATGGGGCGGCTCCGAGGGTGTCCGGTACTGGGAAGTCTGGAATGAACCCAACGGCGTTCCTCTGTTTTGGACTGGAACACCGGAGCAATATACCGCCATGCTCAAGGCTGCGTGCAAGTCCATCAAAGCAGTTGACCCCAAGGCACGAGTGGTCGGTTTGTCCACGGCACACGTTCCTTTTGATTGGATACAAGAGCAGTTCAAATTGGGGGCACTCAGATTCTGTGATGCCGTCAGTGTTCATCCCTACCGATATCCGGCACCACCAGAATCCTATCTGCTTGAAGAGATGCAGCGACTGCGCAATCTGATGAATCGCTATCGGGGACGAAACCACGAAATTCTGATCACGGAGATGTCCTGGCCAACCCATGATCATCCTCGTGGCTCAACCTTGGAAGGCATGGCTCGAATGCTCGTTCGGTCTTATGTCGAACTGTACTTCAGTCAGTTGGTGAAGAAGTACTTCTGGTATGACTTCCATAACGACGGACTTGATCCGACCTACGGAGAACACAACTATGGGATTATGTTCAACAATTACACTCCGAAACCGGCTTATGTGGCTTTTGCATTCATGGCTCAGACCTTAGAAGGTGCTCTTCCGGAGTCAGTTCCTCGTCATCAAGATAACCTCAGATCTTACGGTTTTCGGAAGGATAGCAAGCATATTGTTACCACTTGGAGTTGGAAATCGGACGAGGTGATCTCGATGGCGACTCCTGATACCCAGGCACACGTCTATTCATATCTTGGCACACCCCTGGGAACGCCCGCACTCCTTACGCTGGCTTCGGAAAACCCCATCTACGTCATTTCGTCAAAACCTGTCGAGATAGGTCGCGTGGCACGCGTTCTGACAGATGAGCCATTATTTGCCCAGGTGAACAATGATGTTCGTGTCCGCCTGGCTTCCCCAAATGACCAGGTGATGAGCGTGTCACTTCGCTTGGACACTGGCAACTGGGCTCGTTTTCCGCAAGAAGTCACGTGTGAAGTCGAACCAGGCCTTGAGCAGGAGATATGTCTGAAGGTCAGTCCCCATGAGTTGTCCGAAAGACCCCTCTCCGCCACCCTGTCTGTCATCGTCAATGGGACTCAAGAATTCCCTCTCTCCTGTTCATGGATCGTCAAGCCCGTACTTCAGATCAAGGCAGGAGACACAAAGGGTGGAAAGCGTCCGAGCGTTGAGTGCCAGGTCACCAACAACTGGAACAGGAAACTTCGCACAGCACTTCAGATAGTAACGCAAGAGGGAATCTTTGAAACTGGAAAGGTCTTGAAGATGAGAGGTGCTCAGACTCGAAAGACTCGGGTTTCTCTGCCTGCCAAGGTAATCGGGACTGGTTCTTTCGAGATCACGGCTCTTGCAGAAGCGGAACCCGGTTCTTTGGTAGCTGCATCATCATCGTTCGGGAACCTGAGGATCGCCAAATCGGACAGTGAATCAACTGTTGATGGCTCCCTTGATGAGTGGACTTCCCGCCCCTCTTTCAGCCTCTATGGAGACGCGATGTGGACAAAGGTCAGTTCTCACTACGATGGAGCGAAAGACTGTTCGGCTTCCGTCTGGGTCTCCTTCACCGATAGGCACTTCCAGCTTGCGCTGGATGTTGTGGACGACCGACATTCTCAAGGGATGAAGTATCCGGATCTCTGGCAGGGCGATTCAGTTCAATTCGCACTGTCACCCCTTCACCGAAAGCCTGGAACGAAGTTGGAAGACACGTACGAGTTTGACATGGCATTGACACATGAGGGCGCGCGCATGGCTTGTGTTCGAGGTCTGGGCGTCGAACCCGGATTGATTCAGGACGCAACTATTTCCATCACGCGCTCGGATGTTCATACCTTTTATGAAATTGTGATTCCTTGGGAGAGGCTTCCCAGCATTGACCGTACGCCAGGGAAAGTCATCGGCTTCTCACTGATCGTCAACGACAATGACGGCGAGGGCAGGAAAGGCTGGTTGAGTTGGGGTTCCGGCATTGGCGTCAAGAAAGATCCGTCTGAATACGGGGACTTGTGGATCATCGAATCCGAATGACACATCGTTCCATCGTTTTAGGACTTCTGGGGGCAGCGCTGATCTGCGGTGTCACCTACTTCAATGATGCCGTGATGCGCCAAACATTCATCGTTGGCAATCACATGCCGTTCTCGATCTATGGAGCAATGATCCTGCTGGTGCTCTGCATCAATCCCTTCATGGCTGGAATCTCCAGCCGTCTCGCCTTGACCGGCAAGGAGATTGGCGTCATCCTGGCACTGACGCTCTCCGTTGGATGTATTCCATCGTCAGCCATGATGCGCATTCTGCCGACATGCCTGATCATCCCACACCGATTCGCCCAGACCGAACCCGCATGGAAAAGGGAACAGATCATTGCCTTGACACCAAGACAGATGCTGACAGACCTTGGGAATCAGCCAGAACAATACCTCAGCGACTTTGTACAAGGGTTAGGTTCTCCAGGCCGGAACATTTCTCTGACGGATATTCCCTGGCACATCTGGATCCGTTCCCTGCTCTTCTGGCTTCCCCTTTATTTCTCAATGTGGGTGGCGATGATCGCCCTTGCGGTGGTCGTTCATCGCCAATGGGCGGATCACGAGAATCTCCCCTATCCCATTGCGCGCTTCGGCAGGTCGCTTCTCGTCTCTGAAACAGCAGGACGTGCCAGCATCTTCAGTGAGAAGATCTTCTGGTTTGGACTTGTGGCAGTCTTGGCAATTCACCTGACCAATTATCTCAATGCCTGGTTCCCCGACAAGACATTTCGTGTAGTAACACAGTTCAATCTCAGCCCGCTGAGCAAACTCTTCCCGACACTGGTACGAGGGGGCGGAGGCGGGATGTTCTTCAGCTACTGCAGGATCTACTTCACTGCAGTGGGAGTGGCTTATCTGCTTGCAACAGATGTTTCTCTGTCTTTGGGACTGGCACCATTTCTGTTTTTCTACACAGCCGGAGTCGGTGCCAAATACGGCTTCTCCTTGGCACGCGGGACATATCTTCGTGCCAGTCCGGTGCGGTTCCTCATGTTCGGGGCGCATCTCGGATTCTTTCTGATGATTCTCTACACAGGACGTCGAGCCTACGGGCAGATTCTTCGACGTATGTTTGGGCTGAGCGCGGAGGACTCAGTACCAAGCACCACAATCTGGGCGGCACGAGTTTTCGTTTTCTCCTTGGGGCTGTTCTGGCTTCAGCTGGTGGTGGTCGGTCTGGACTGGCCAATCGGACTCTTGTACTCACTTCTCTGTGTCATGTTCTTCCTTGTCATGGGAAGAGTCATCGCAGAGACGGGACTCTTCTTCTTTCAACCGAACTGGTACCCCTGCGTGATTCTCACAGGACTTTTCGGCGCTCAAGCTCTTGGGCTGGAAAGTCTTGTGATGCTGTTTCTGGTGACGACACTGATCGTAACGGAAGGCAGAGAGGCATTGATGCCCTATGTTGTGAACTCTCTGAAATTGGTGGATTCGCTGCAGATTCCCGTTGCCAAAGTGGCCGCCTGGACTGTGGCAGCGCTCTTGATCGGCGTCGCCGTCGCCCTACCCGTCACACTCTATTTCCAGTACAACCTTGGTGCCAACATGGCAGATCAATGGGCATGCCATGTTGCGCCACGCTTTGCATTCGATGAGGTCGTCTGGCTCAAGAATCGTCTTGCGGGTCAGGATCGGTTGGAAAGTGCTGGGGCAACTACCGGACTTGCTCGTTTGGGTGCAATGGATCCTGGCGGAAATCTAATCGTAG
>JAKQFZ010000394.1 GCA_029558215.1 Candidatus Omnitrophota bacterium | reverse complement strand
CTGGGTTGGCGACGCCCCAAATCCAATCTATTACTTTCTTCTGGACGAGCCGGACGCCCATGATTTCGCCTATGACGAGTGTGGAGAGCCACCCGCCCGATTGGGTTGTCTTGCCCAGTGTCTTGTCGAAAAAGGCAAAGTCTTCCGGGCCAAAGATCCCCAGACAATGCAACTTCTCAACATCAACAACACGTACAAACCCGAAAACTGGTACACCTATGCACAGCTGTCGGACATTTGTTGTGCAGATCCCTATTATCAAGAGCAACTCTGTGTACTGACCGCGGCAAACCCCTCAAAGTTGGCCTATTTCACAAAGCCGACCTATGTACAGGCTGTTGGTAGAATCGCCCGTTCGGCCTGCGCCCCCAAACCACTGCATCTGATTCTAAACTCTGTTCGGCATGAAGGTACAGAAGGGCCAGCGTACAGATTTGGTACTCCCGAAGAGAAACGGGTAGAAGTCTACTACGCGCTTGGTGGTGGCACCAAAGGCTTCTCCTACTGGTGGTACACGCCGTACGGCAATTTCCATGGGTGTGGCAGCTCAGATCCAAGTGGAGTCTCTCTTTACAATGAGATTGCTCGCTTAGGTGCGGAAGTGCGAACCGCCGCGCCTTTGATTCTTAGAAGCTGTCCGGCAGGACTGGACGTCGAGAAGCCCAAGAACCTCAGCGTCTGGCCTCTGCTGGTGGGCAGAGATTCGCTTGTTCTGCTGAACATCAACGAGCAGATATGCAGTGACAGACTTGGAACGGTTGTCGTTCAGCAGGAAGATGTGAAATCCTTGGTGAGGATTCCCTCATGGCTCAAACCTGCTGATGTCTTTGAGATTTCGTCCAGTGGAATCTCCGATGCGACGTGGACAATCGAAAACTCAGATCTGAGTGTCGATCTGGGAACGGTATTTCTGACTCGCATGATTGTTGTCACATCGGATGCCTCTCTTCGGGCTACTTTGCAGGGCCTTTACAAGGAACGCTTTGAGGGAAATATAAAGAGTCTGCCTGAAGTGACACTTCCCGAACAACCGTGACAGGTTGATGGCGAGAGCCTGACACGGTTTGACGCAGCAAGCGGATCTTATTCGGCAACGCGGCGGCATTCCTCGATGACACGCATGAGTTCCCTTGTTTGTTCGATGGGGACAAAAGGATCCCTATTCAGTGCGATGTGTTCATACAACTTCTGATAGTGGTCCACGGGAGCATAGTGCTCATACGAGCGCAGCACTTCTCGCCAGGGAATGGTGACTCCACATCCGTAGCTTCGTTGCTCAGCGGCAAGACCCTCTTGCGTCGCAATTTCGCCCAGCTCAGAATCCCTGAAGTACCGAATCTTCCAGGACTTGTTCTGTTCATCCTGAACAATCGCACCCGTCTTTCCCAAAATGAACCAAGGAGGCATCTGAACGGCTGTCGCCATGTTTATCTCAAGATCAAGAAGCAGCCCATCATCGCATTCCAAGAGAGCCTTCACAACGTCTTCGGCATCGCCAAGACTGGCTTCAGATCTCAGCCAGCATGAGGCTTTCTTGACGTTTCTGCCGGAAAGTGAGAGAAGCTGGTCAATGAAATGTGCTCCATAGTTGTTTAACATTCCACCACCATATTTGCGGAAAGCCTGCCAATCATTTCTCAGCTGATATCCTGTGTGCGTCCGCTTGATGAGATAGATGCGCCCGATCAGATCCTCCTTAAGAACGTCCCGCAAGGCAACGATCGAAGCCATGCCACGGTGAGGCTGGTAAACCATGAGCTTGCGGTGGTTGGATCTCATTGACGCAATGATGCGATCTGTGTCTTGGAGCGATGCGGTCAGAGGTTTCTCGCAGAACACGTCACATCCGCTGTCGAAAGCAGCAATCGCCTGATCGGCATGGAAGGGTGTGGGAGACGCGATGACAACGACATCGAGTTTCTCGGAGTCCAGTAGCTGGCGGTAGTCCTGGTACCCCTTAACTCTGTATTCCGTGTCAGCCTCCTTGAGTCTCTCTTCAGAAGGATCAACAACTGCTATCAGTTCAAAACCAGGATGTCGAACAATGTTGGGAAGATGAAACTTCCAGCCAATACGTCCCAAACCGATCAGTGCAGTTCTCAGCGTTTTCACGATTCTCTCCTGTGCACGGCATGGATATTCATCATCCCAGCGACCTCTAGTCTTTCAGCACGTCCAACGCGGCCTGGACATTGTTGAAAGGCGGCATGACATAGACGCCTTGCGACAGACCGCGGCACTGCTCAAGCGCCTCTCTGGCAATGGCCACGCCTTCTGCCTTGGCTTTTGGCCCTGAGCCGACTCGCTCCATTCTGTCGCGTATGTCTTGAGGAATGTGCATTCCGGGGACCTCATGGTGAAGAAACTCCGCATTTCGGGAGCTGGACAGGGGCAGGATACCAACAAAAACAGGAGTATTCAGAGGAGCCACGGCCTTCTGAAAGCGCTCAAACAAGTCCATATCAAAGACGGGCTGCGTGAATATACACGAAGCACCGGCTTTGATCTTCCGTTGCAGTCGCTCAATCTCTTTGTCAAAGTCAAGAGCTCCTGGATCGGCGCCCACAGCAATGAAGAGACTGGTCGGTTTGCCGATCGCCTTTCCTGCCAAGTCTGACCCTTGGTTCAGTCGTTGTGTCATCTGAACCAATCCAATGGAGTCAACGTCAAAGACAGCCGTGGCGTCCGGATAGTCTCCTAATTTGGGTGGATCGCCCGTGACGAGAAGGACATTGTGAATCCCGAGTGCATTGAGTCCGAGAAGGTCTGCCTGCATGCCTATGATGTTCCTGTCTCTGCAACACAAATGAACAATCGGATCGATACCGATATCATTTCGGAAGAGTACCGCGAGTGCCAGAGGGCTCATTCGGGCACTTGCACGTGGCCCATCTGGGATATTGATACAGTCAATTCCTGCCTCTGCGCACAGCCGCGCACCGGCAAGGGTCTTCTCGAGATCGGTGCCTTGCGGAGGGCTGATCTCGACACTTTTGACAAACACTCCGGAAGAGAGCTTGGCAGCCAGAGGGGAAAGAGAATAGTCCGGTGTGAAAGAAGGCTCTACGGGAGAACGCGCGTCAAGTATCTCGACTTCAAGAGATTCCTTTGGCTGTTGTGTTGGCTGAAGCATCTTGACGAGAGACTTGATTGCCCTGATATGAGAAGGCGTTGTGCCACAACAGCCACCGATAATGCTCAGTCCTACAGATTCGATCATTCGTCTCGCATAGACTGCCATGTATTCAGGAGTAGTCAGATAGAGAGTTCTGCCTTCGATGATCTGTGGAAGTCCTGCATTCGGTTGTGCGCATAGTGGTGCTGAGGTAGCTCTTCTCATCCGGGCAAGGGCATCCAAAGTCTCCTTCGGACCGACACTACAATTGAGACCGACAACTGTGGCTCCAGCCTCAGTAAGCGTCTTTGCAATCTCCTCGGGAGTTACACCAAAGACGGTTGTGCCACTCTCAGAAACACTCATCTGGGCAACGATGGGGATATCCGTGATCTCTCTGGCAGTTTCGAGGGCAAGTCGAATCTCCTCCAAGTTGGAAAACGTCTCCAGGATGAGGAGATCAACTTCGGCAGCCACAAGCGCGAAAACGTGCTCGCGAAATGTCTCCTTGGCTACTGAGAGTGCTATCGGTCCAAATGGTTCAAGACTCTTGCCGACGGGCCCAACAGAGCCAGCGACATAGGCAGTATCTCCGGCAATACTTCGAGCAAGTTCCACTCCCTTTCGATTGATGAGTTCCAACTGATCCTCAAGTCCATGATGGACAAGTTTGATGCGATTCGCACCGAAAGTATTCGTTTCGATGATTTCGGCCCCTGCCTTCAGATAGGCCTCGTGTACCTCGGAGATTAAGTTCGGAGATTGAAGATTCAGTCCCTCAAAGCATCTATTGATGTAAATGCCTTTGGAGTATAGAAGTGTTCCCATAGCTCCGTCACAAACGATGACTCCCGACCGAAGACGATCCATAAAAGGAACTCTTTGCATGAGAACAACCTCCTTGATGACCCAGGAATGCCCATATCACGTCACCTATCATGATGACGACTCAGACAGATGAGGGCATTCCAGAGAATCCAAACTTATTGGGAATGCGTACCCCTGGTCAAGTACAAAATATGCCGAGCCCTGCTGAACGGATTTGACATGGACGATCTTCTGATTCAGGATTTGCAGAGTTGCAGTAGCTATCTCTGAGGAGGTTTGAAATGGCTCCGAGTTCTGCATTGGCAATTGTTGGTGGTGAACCTTTGATCAAAGACAGGTTTCCTGATGTGTTCAAGTGGCCTGTTGTGACACAGGAAGACGAGGAGGCTGTTTTGGAGGTACTCCGCGCCGGTTCCATGTCCGGAACAGGCGTGACCAAGCAACTCGAAGTTGAGTTTGCGGCCTGGCAGGGCGCCAAGTATGCGCTGGGTCACAATAACGGAACTGCTGCACTTCATGCCGCGATGTTTGGGTGCGGAGTCGGAGTTGGTGACGAGATTATTTGCCCAAGCATAACCTATTGGGCATCCTGTCTGCCCGCTCTCAGCCTCGGCGCATCCGTTGTTTTTGCCGATATCAAGTTGGAGACGATCAACGTTGATCCTGCAGATGTGGAGCATCGCATCACCGATCGAACAAAGGCGATTGTGGTCGTTCACTATAGTGGAATGCCCGTTGATATGGATCCGATCATGGATATTGCGCAAAGGCACGGGCTCAAAGTCATTGAGGATGTGTCACACGCACATGGTGGACTGTACAAGGGGCGCAAGGTCGGAAGCATCGGCCATGTTGGAGCCTTTTCCTGTATGTCCGGAAAGGCCTTGCCGTGGGGAGAGGCTGGCATACTGGTAACCGACGATCGGGAAATCTATGAGCGGGCTCTCATCTTCGGCCATTATGAACGCCATGGTGAGGAAGCCCTGCTGACAATCCCTGAACTGCAGAAGGGAGCAAAACTTCCTTGGGGTGGATACAAGTACAGGATGAATCAATTCTCTGCTGCCATGGGACGAGTGCAGTTGCGCCACTATGGCGAAAGAATGGCAGAGATTCAGAAGGCAATGAACTACTTCTGGGACCTTCTTGAAGGGGTTAAAGGGATCCGAGCACATCGGACGCCTAGGGATGCAGACTCGACAATGGGTGGCTGGTACAACCCGAAGGGGCTCTACTGCGGGGAAGAGCTCGGTGGTTTGCCGGTCTCGAAGTTCTGTGATGCCGTTCGAGCCGAGGGAGTTTACAACTGCAGTCCGGGATGCAATTCGCCACTGCATCTTCACCCGCTTTTCCAGAGCGTTGATGTCTATGGTGACGGCAAACCCACTATCATTGCACGTGCGGCTCGTGACACGCGTCAACCAGAAGGTTCTCTGCCCATGGCAGAACGCATGTTGGCGTCGTGTTTTCATGTTCCCTGGTTCAAGAAATATGTTCCTGAGGTCATCGAATTGCATGCTGCAGCCTTCAGGAAGGTTTCTGAGAATGCAGCGCAGCTCTGAATTCTTTCTAAGGGAATCGGACTGATGACTTTCTGAGCGCATCCTATGAAGCGTGCTTTCTTTTTCTGTTTTATTGTCTTTCTTGGTCTTCGAGGTTGCACTGGCTTGGCTGAGCCAGCCCGCCCCGATATCCTTGGGAACACCACTGGTGTTGCGCTCCTCGAGGATACGACCGCAGGGATTGCAATCGGTTACCATTTTGAGCAGGGATCTGGAACTCCCTATGATTCGAAAGAGTTCTATCTCAGCATTCCCTACGGGGTAACTTATTCGGCAAGCATGTCGAAATACCGGATTCTGGAGTACAAAGATCTTCTCCTGGGGAAGCTCATCATTGATGGAACCGATGAGGTGCCAATGGATGGTGAGAGCCAGTGTCTCAGACTGCAGGAGATATTCTGGCGTGACTTGCGCTTGCTGAAGGTTCGTCTAGAGCCATCCCGAATCGCGAACTACTCCTCTGGGAAGGGCGGAGTTTTGGGAGAGGCTGTTTTCAGAATAGTATTTTCAGGGCAGGCAGATACTGGCGATATTCCTGAGAACCCGGTCAGCACTCCGTTCGAGACTCTCTACAAAATGGTTCTCCTTAACGAAGAGCATTCACTTGAACGCCGAGGTCGGATTCCAGAGTTTGGCAGAGAAGAAGCACCGACAGGCTACCAGAAGATGCCGGATGGCTCCCCAAGTATGCGCTTTGAGATATCGGAACAGGGAATCTACAGACTGACCCGAGAAGAGCTTGAGTCCCATGGACTATCATGGGAGTCGTGTCAGAACATCAGCCTTTGGAAGAAAGGTGCCAGAATCCCTTGTTCAGTTCGTCGAGCTGACAGCACCCAGGGACTTGCGGAGGACGGCATTTTGTTCTACGCCCCAACGCCTGGCGATGAGTTCAATCCCAGGGACTCCTACTGGCTGGGATCTGATCCACTTGGAATGTGTTTGATGGATAGTGCTGATCCTCTGCCCACATCGGGGAAAGTCCTTGAGGTGACCTCTTTTCGCGAGACACTTGAATTTCGAGAACAAAAGGCCTTTCCTAAGGAAGGGCATCCTTCGCCACGGTGGTATTGGCAGGGCATTTCCTTGTCACGCGGTGGGACAATTCGAGTTCCTTTCTCAGTCCCGGGTATTGACGAGACACAGCACGTCACGTCACCAATATCGCTCACGATCACACTGTACAATGCTTCGGGAGATGATGTTAAGGTCCAAATCAAGGCACCCGGAGATGTTCAGAGTGACTTTTCGGTTGCCCGCTACTCGGAACACATTGCATCGGTTACTCTAGACTTCAGCACAGCGTTGCTTTCGGAACCTTTCCTGACAATATCTGCGGAAGCATCTGCTGTCGGTCTGGCAGAGAAGGGGCATCTCTATCTCGAGTCGGTCAAGGTGGACTACGTTCGCAGACTTGATCTGCACAATGGAAGAGTGCTCGTGAAGTTAGACAGAGTCGAACCCGAGATCGTTCGCAGACTTATCGTTCGGGGGCTGCCTGACATTGGAAGACATGTCGAGGTCTTTGATATTATCTCGTCAGCATCTCCACTCTGCATGACTAGGGGTTTGACACATTCCGCAACCCAGACATATCTGGACGTTGATTTCCGTGCGCATCGAATCCTGATTCAGAATGCAAATTCGGTTCCGCCGCCCGAAGACTTAAGACGGGACACACCTTCAAATCTCAGGGACAGCAACGTTCAGTGTGATTACATTTTTCTTTCTCATCACGCGTTTCTAAACGCTTTGGAACCGCTCAAGGCTCATCGTGAATCCCAAGGACTCAAAGTGCTTCTTGTTGACGTTCAGGACGTGTATGACGAATTCTCGCACGGGATGAAGTCCATTGAATCTATAAGACTCTTCCTTCGACATGCACTCACCTACTGGCAGAGTCCCATTCCAGCCTATGTACTTCTCGTCGGTGACGCAAACTGGGATCCCTGGGATCGCCGTGGACTGGGTACTCCGGACTATCTCCCGACTTACTTGAGTGAAAGACGTCCGTATACCCCAGCCGAAGACAACTGGTACTTTCTGGTCAATGGAGACTCGGGTTTCGAGCACATGATGTGGGGACGTCTGGCAGCTCGTTCAGAAGACGATGTACGGGCAGTCATCGAGAAGATCAAGACCAACGATTTGAATGCCCCTCTTGGATGGTGGCGTTCCAAAGTGCTCATGGTGTGCGATGACGGTTTCGAGAAGGAGATGGAGAAATCTGCTGAGAGTGTTGCTGATGCAGGAGCGATTTGTGTCCGGGCATTTCAAACTGACTATCCATACGTCACCAATATGCGACTTAAAGACAACGGTTTGAAGGTGAAGTTCTGCACGGCAGCCACAGTTGAAATACTCAAGCAGATAAACGAGGGGGTCCTTGCTTACTACTACATGGGACACGGTGGCGCGAATGTGATGAGCGCTGAGCGGATCTTTCTCGGTGGGGCGCGGGGAGACAGCGATGTTCTGAAGCTTGAGAACGCGCCGAGATTTCCGTTCTTTTTCAGCATGTCCTGCCTGACTGGACTCTATACATTTGACGATCCGGCACCGGGAGTTTCCATTGCCGAGGACTGGCAGACTCGCTCCAATCGGGGTGGCATCTCAGCCTATTGTCCCTCGGGCAAGGGGGGGACATCCGATCACATGGTTCTCGCTGAGTGCCTCAACGAGTCCCTGATGCGGGACCGTCTTTCCACTTTCGGTGAAGTTTTTGCCGCGGCCAAATTGCGTTTTCTGCATCGTCGTCGTTCATCAATGCTCAACAATCAGTACATTTTTTTCGGAGATCCGGCGAGCCGTCCTGTATGGCCGTCTGTTCCAGTAGCGATCTCTCCTGCGATGATTGCCAGAAGCATTCATGAGACGACAACGGAGTTCGTTGTATGCAAAATCCATGACGAGAGACTGAGCCGCGCCAAAGCGGAGCTCAAGCTCACGACTCTTTCAGGGGAGATACTCTGGCGACACGGACCTGTTTCGCTGACGAGTGGTGAATTGGCCGTCAACGTTCCGCTTAAACCAGGTCAGGAGGTTGACGGACAGCTCAGCTGTTATGTTTGGGATGACGAACAAAGGGTAGACGCGATTGGCTCTGTTCGTGTGAAGGTGACGCTTCCAAACCTTCGTCTGTCTTCTCTGAATGTGAGCACTCTGTCTTCTGAAGATGGAATTGTCACTGATGTGAAGGTTGAGAATATCAGCACCGTTCCAGTCATCGCTCCGGTCACTCTGCTGTGGAGATGCAATGCTATGGAAGAGAGAGCGATCATTCCGCCTCTCGATGTTGGGGCGGTTCATTCAGTGACAGCGGAGTTCCATATCTTGGATGCCTTGTGTGATGTTGATGTGATACTGGATCCGGACGAACTTCTTCAGGAATCAAAGCGTGAGGATAACCGGATCTCGAAGAAGCATTTTTTCTCTCGAGCCGACTCGTCGAGAAAGGCGGAAGTTCGGATATCGCAGGAGGATATTCGATATCAGAGCAAACGCATTGCTTCATCGCAACAGGGAGTTGAATCGGTAACAGGTGAGATCAAGACGGTCTTGTGGAATCCAGGCGGTCAGGACGCTGACGGTCTGCGAATCATCTTGGTGGATGAAGACTCGGGGCGGACGCTTTACGAGGAAAGACGTGTGCGAGTTCCAGCGGGAGGAAATCTCGAGGTGTCGGCTCCTTGTCCGTTTGACGTTCGGAATGTGCGCGTTGATGTTTTCGGGCCCGTTCTGAGCCGTCCCGCGGTGCACAAGGGAAAGGAATCATCGAACTAGGGGATGCGTGAGGATTCTTCTTTGTCATCCGCCTCAGAGCAATCCGAGAGGCTTGTCCAAGAGCTGAGATTCCAAGCCGTCTTGGAGGAACTGAAGAAGCCGGTTCAGTATCTCAAGGGTGTTGGCCCCCAAAGAACTTCATCCCTCTTGGAACTGGGCATCAAGAGTCTGAATGATCTACTCTTTCATATTCCGCGTGACTTTCAAGACCGAAGCCACATCGTTCCAATTGCTGACCTAGAGGTTGCGAACTGCCAATATGTTGTAGGGGATGTTGTCTCCGTCAACGAGAGCCTTCCCAAGTCACAGAATGTGCGACATATTCTAAAGGCCATCGTGACTGACGGTAGCGGACAGCTACAGGTCGTCTGGTTCAATCAAAGACATCTAGCCCATTCCATCGTTCCTGGTGCCACGCTTGCACTCTATGGCACCGTGGATTTGGAAAAGCACCAGGTGCAGATGCTCAGTCCGGAGTGGGAGATCGTTGTTGATGAGAATCCCGAGTCAAGGACAGGAATCATCCCCATCTATCCTTTGAGCCAAGGTCTCAGCCAGAAAGCACTCAGGGCAATCATCCTGGAGTCATTGAGACGTGTTCGGGACGATGTCCCCGATTGGTTACCAGAGTCGGTGCGCTCACAGAGGGGTCTGCTTCGCTGGTCTGAAGCGATTCGGATGATCCATTGGCCAGGCGGCAGTATGGGGATGACATCCAAGACAGGCTTCCGTCTGAACTTCGAACGGGCAAGAAAACGCCTTTCCTATGATGAGTTGTTCACGACTCAAATGACTCTGGCCTTGAACCGCATCACACATATGGAAAAGCCTGGGATAGCACACGAGCTGAAGTACACTGTTAAGAACTATCCGTCTCAGCACTGCACGTCAACTCAGAGTCTCTGTCACAGGTTTGTTGAGCAACTGCCATTCAGGCTTACGAAGGCACAAGTACGGGCTATGGGCGAGATCGAAGACGACATGGCTTCTCGACGTCCAATGTATCGCTTGCTTCAGGGCGACGTAGGTTCTGGAAAGACTGTAGTCCTTCTCTACGGAATGCTGGTTGCTGTTGAAAACGGTAAGCAAGCAGCACTCATGGCACCAACTGAAGTGCTTGCCCAACAGCACTATGCAACCTTGATGAATCTCTCGAAGGGTCTCGGTCTGTCTGTTGCCTTATTGTACGGTGGTCTGGGGCTGACAGACGCCAAGAAGACTCGGGCTGAACTTGCCATGGGTCGTGTAAATCTCCTGATTGGAACACACGCACTCTTTCAGGAGAAAACCGAGTTCTCCTCACTGAGTATGGTTGTTGTTGATGAGCAACACAGATTTGGTGTAGGACAAAGGCAGGCATTTCAGGCAAAAGGGGACCAAG
>JAKQFZ010000372.1 GCA_029558215.1 Candidatus Omnitrophota bacterium | reverse complement strand
GCCGGAGATAATCAGCTGATTGGTCTCGGAGTCGCGGTGAACTCTGAAAGTTGGATCTTCGTCGGCGAGTTTCGCCAGGCTATCATTGAGTTTTTCTTCATCAGCCATCGTTCGGGGTTCGATGGCAACCGAGATGACTGGCTCTGGAATCTGCATGGAGCCCAAGACAATGGCATGTGCCCTATCCGTAAGGGTGTCCCCGGTCACCGTCTCATTGAGCCCCAGCACACAGGCAATGTCGCCGGCACGGAGTTCTTCCACTGCCTGCCGTTTGTTGGCATGAATGTGAAAGAGCTTGGCCGCACGTTGTTTCTTCTTCTTATTGACATTCCAGACTTGGTCGCCCGACTTGAGTTTGCCTGAATAGACGCGGACGAAGGTCAGTTTACCGTGCGGGTCGGCCATTATTTTGAAGGCCAGCGCACACAGTGGCTCTTCCAAAGAAGGTGCACGCCTCAAAACAGCTTCCGTCTCCGGATGCCATCCTTCGACGGGCGGAATATCCATGGGAGAGGGAAGATAATCTACAATGGCATCGAGAAGAGGCTGGACGCCCTTGTTGCGCACCGCAGCACCACAAAGAACGGGAACGCCCAAATTGCGAACGGTCAGATGCCGGAGTGCCCTTCGGATCTCATCGGAATCTATCTCCTGACCGTTGAAGTACTTTTCCAGCAGCGCCTCATCGTGCTCGACGGCCTTTTCGACCAACTCAGCCCGCATCTGCTCAGCTCGTTCCCGCAAGTGCTCGGGTATTTCATCGAAACGCGGAGTGCTGCCCAAATCTGTTTCAGTCCAGTAGATCGCCTGCATTGAGACAAGATCGACGACGCCCTGAAACTTTTCCTCGCAACCGATTGGGAACTGAGTCACCACCACAGGAGCCTGCAACTTGTCCTTCATCATCTGGACAGCCCTGTCAAAGTCTGCTCCCATGCGATCCATTTTGTTGACAAAAGCAATACGGGGAATTCGATAACGATCCGCCTGATGCCAGACCGTTTCTGACTGGGGTTCCACACCACCAACAGCACAGAAGACTGCGACTGCGCCATCCAGAACCCTCAGACTTCGCTCGACTTCCACCGTGAAATCCACATGCCCGGGTGTGTCAATAATGTTGATCTGATGGTCGCGCCACATACAGGTGGTCGCAGCAGAGGTGATTGTAATCCCCCGCTCCTTCTCAAGGGCCATCCAGTCGGTTTCCGTATCACCGTCATCAACATCACCCAGTTTGTGGGTCTTTCCGGTGTAGAACAGAATCCGCTCTGTTGTTGTGGTCTTCCCGGCGTCAATATGGGCCATAATCCCAATATTTCTGAGCTTCGCCAGGGATGCCACCACATCCATCGTCTTCACACCCATCGTAAAAACTCGTATCCTTCTCGACTTCCAACTTGCTGGCTCGCAACGCTGTCGAGCCCGAAACCGCCGCATCATACACACAAAGAAATCCGAAGTCTTCTCTTTGGTAACAAATCAGACCTCGGACCTCTTCAGAGGCTAAGAGCGTGAACCGTAACAGCACCACCCACTACCAACGGTAGTGAGCAAAAGCCTTGTTGGCTTCGGCCATTCGGTGCGTGTCCAGCTTTTTCTTGATCGCTGTTCCCTGATTGTTGGAAGCATCGATCAACTCGGAAGCCAGTTTCAGAGCCATCGTGCGCTCTGAACGACTTCGCGCGGCTGAGAGCAACCACCGAAATGCCAGCGTCGTTCTACGGTTCGGACGGACTTCAACGGGAACCTGATACGTGGCACCACCCACACGACGTGAGCGGACTTCCAGCGCCGGTTTCACATTGTCAACCGCCTTCTTGAAGATTGTCAGGGCGTCCTGACCGGCCTTCTCTTCGATGCGATCCATCGCTTCATAGAAGGCGCGCAACGCAACACTCTTCTCGCCATCCAGCATCATTGAGTTAATAAACTTTGACACCAAACGGCTCTGAAACCTCGGATCAGGAAGAGGCGGTTCCTTCACTTTGACCTGTTTTCTACCCAAGACGCTCTCCTTAGACACAACAAACGGGACGCTTAAAGATTCCCTCTAAATGCCCCGCCATCCGATTCCTATTTCGGGGTCTTCGCCCCGTATTTCGAACGACCACGCTTGCGGCCATCTACCCCGGAGGTTTCAAGCACGCCACGTACAACGTGGTAACGAACACTGGGCAGATCCTTCACACGGCCTCCACGAACCAGCACAATCGAGTGCTCCTGAAGGTTATGCCCTTCACCAGGAATGTACGCATTGATCTCGATTCCGTTAGTCAAGCGCACCCTGGCAACTTTTCTAATGGCGGAATTTGGCTTCTTCGGATTCATCGTCCACACACGGGTACAAACGCCCCGGCGCTGCGGACAACTCTTCAGGGCAGGAGCCTTCTCTTTCTTCCCTTTGGAAGACCGCCCTTTCCTCACCAGCTGGCTAATCGTCGGCATTTCTTGTCCTTCTGTACCAAAATACCTCTGGTCTACAAACGGGAAGTAACTAGCACAGTCAAATTCCAAATGTCAAGAGATATTTCCAGTTTTTTTGTGACGGAGGCCATACAGCGGTTGGCAACAAATGAACTTGACGATTAAAACGTTCGAGTGCTATTAGACGTGGAAAGTACCGACGTCTCCAAAGTTCTGGAGCGGGACTGTTCTCGAATACCAAAGGAGGTGAAATGTAAGAATGAAAAGGCTGATACTCGTGTTTGCGTTGTGCGCTCTTGTTTCCTCAGGAGCATTTGCCGCGATGACTCTGCCGTTGACTGATGAATTCAACGCGGGGGGGCCAAACCACACGTGGGATTCCTATGCGGGTACTTGGTGCGCCGCTGGATCGGGTACCAAGATTGTGACCGGCTTTAATGGTCAGGACGCGATGTGGTACGACGACGGCTCCGGATGGGGTTACACCTTCCCGAACGCCGATGATGGAAGCCAAGGGGCAAGTATTATCGTCGAAGCATGGCAGTGGGTGCCCTCGAGTGGAGCAAGTGACTGGGTTCGAGTTGGCGTCGGCTGCCGTGTCCAGGGCACGGGCTGGGCAAATGCCCGCGACAGTGGCTACTGGGTCTACTCCGACAGCGATGCAGACAACTACTTCTCGGTCGGAACCGGCATGCAGAACTGGGGCGGTCTGCCCCACGCCCGCCTGTACGGACCCGCAACCTGTACGCGAAGCGCTTGGCACCATTGGGCAATTGCCGTTGACGGCAACACTTTGGTCGCCTATTCGGATACAGAAGGCGCATACGGTCAGGTCTACACAACCAACATCACATCACTTGACGCAACTCAGCGCTGGTCCGGTGGACGCAGTGGCATCGGAAGTTTCAAATACTCCGGCAGCACTCACTCGACCTACACTGACAGGATCGTCATCAACACATGGACAGCCGTTGACGACTGGACTTTGTACTGAGCGGGAGGACCCCGTCAGCCGGTGGGTTATCTGCCACACTGGCAACCGTATTCGAGGGCTTGGACACTTGTACCTTGCCTGAATACGGTCTGTTCGAAGAATTGTTGATTCTTCTGTGATTTGTGCGCGACCGGGGCGACTGTCTGCCTCGGTCGCGTTCTCATGCTGAAGAAGACTTCACGCTCCGAGGTAGCTGCAATGCGTCAATCACATCGAAGGATATGCCAGACGATCCTGATTTCAACACTAACGTTGGTGATTCTAACCTGCTGGTTCGGTCTCTGCTCGTCAAGAGATGCTCAAACCCCATCCGGCAAGGAAGTATTCTCTTCATCGGTAGGATTCATCACGGACTGGGACTTGCAGGCGTTTCGGATCCTCGGCCCAAATCTTCATCTGCGACAACTTCGACATCGTGGCGACGCTGAGAACATTGAGGCGCACTTGATCGCGGCCGACAGAATTCTTGCCGCCAGCCATCGAATCGAACCCCGTTCCACGCAGGATCAGCAACTCATTCAGAGCCTTGTTCCTTTTGCCGTGGGGAGTTGGGTCGTACAATTCCTGCTCAAAGATGAAGTGGTCGTCTCAGATGAGGAAATCGAGTTGGAGTATCGCAAGAATCAAAGCGCTTTCCAACAACCTGAAAGAGTGACGGCCTATCATCTCTTTGTAGAAACTCCCCCTGACGCACCAGAGCAGCAGATGGCAGCCGCCCGAAAGAGAGTGGAGGCAGCGCTTGCTGAGTTTGCTGCAGGCACGGACTTCCAGGAAGTCTGTCGAAAGTACTCTGAAGACTCCAAGGCGGAGCAAGGCTCCATCATCAGCAACATGACACGAGGCAAGATCGCCAAGCCTCTTGATGAAGCGCTTTTCACGCTGAAGGAACCTGGAGAGCACTCCTCGGTCATCCAGACCCGAACCGGATTCCATGTTTTCTGTCTCATCGAGAGAAAACCTGCACAAGAAACCTCTCTTGAGCAGGCGAGAAAGGTGATCAGCCGTGAACTCAGCGACCGCAAAGCGTTTGAATTGTGGGAACAACTTTGCTCGGATGATGAAACGGACAGGGTCGCCAACGCATCCTTATCTGAGGGGACTTCCGAAACAGGAATGGAGATTCGAGG
>JAKQFZ010000365.1 GCA_029558215.1 Candidatus Omnitrophota bacterium | reverse complement strand
TGGAATATCGCTGGCGAAAGCGAGCAGGGCATTTTCTATCTTTCCTGTGTCAAAAGCATCCATGTTAGATCGCTCCGAACACCGGTACCCAGCCAGCTAGGATGGGTCGTGACCCATCAGTTGACTCAGCCCCGTTGTCTTGGTGTCGCCCGCCAGAGCAGAAATCTGAAACGCAGGGGATTTGATGGGCAGTGCCCAGCCAACTATCCTTGCACAATCCTTTTCGCTGACCAAATTCATCTACAAACCCCGTCCTGCAACGTCTTCTCAAATATACCGTATTTCGCCCAACGTGTTCAACCCGAATCGGAAATGAGCGAAATGAGGTATGGGCACTCAGGTATTCCGATTTGAGATCTCAAATTTGATATCTCAAAATTCGGGAGCAAGATGCTCCCGCTCCGATGCCCTCATCCCTACCTTCTCCCAAGGGGCGAAGGTGTTCATCTGGGAACGCCGGGTGGGATTCGACTTATCTCCCAAAAGATCCTTCTCTTCAAATCCGCGAAATCTGTGTAATCCGTTGCATCCGTGGTTCAGACTTTGATGCGGCAGCAGGATGCCCGTGTTACTGCCATCGGCATGTAACGCCAGCCTCACCAGTTGACGTACTCGCAAACAATCCCTAGAAGGATTTGATATTGTTGGTGACTGTATGGCACTTATTCTTGAAGGAGATGGACTGATGACGCACCCTTGCTCGGGATTCCTGGTTGGCGCTTTGGCATGGAAGAATGTTGTCACTCATCAAGAAGCGATTCGAACGATTCGCGATGAGGGTTTTCGAGGCGTTGAGGTGCTTTGCAACAAGGAACACTTCGACTGGGAGATTCCCGATCGAGTCAACGACATGGAGCGGGCGCTTGGTCAGTGGCCTGAAGCGGTAATCACGGTTCATGGACCGTTTCGGGAGTGCGACCTGTCTTGTTCGGATCCCGATGGCTGGCAGAAGAACCTGCAGATGGCGCTCAACGCCATGGACGTGGCAAAGCGTTTTGGCGCTCGTGCCGTGACCTTTCATGTGAGAGGCTCGGGTTCCGCCCGCGAATGGAACGATGAGAACCACAAGGCTTTTCTGAGATCATTTGCGCGACTTGCTGACAAAGGCAGAGATATTGGCATCCCCATCATGCTTGAGAACATGCTTCCCGGTCGGTTCACGGCGCGGGAAGAAGAACTGGGCGCGCTGGTGGAAGAGTTTTCTTCCAATGATGTCGGCGTTTGTATTGATACGGGACATGCACAGTTGAATGGCAATCTGGCAGGCTTTGTTGAGCAGTTCGCTTCTCGGGCAGGCGTGCTTCATCTGCAGGACAACAGCGGTGGCAACGGAGACGAACATCTCATCCCTGGCAAAGGCTCCATACTCTGGAGTGATTTCGTAACGGGGATCAAGGCTGGCGGGTTTCGTGGTGAGAAGGTGGTGGAAGTCCGATCCATCGGTACGCTGAGCGAAACGCTCGCTGCAATCCAACAGTCCATCGTTGAAACAGATCTGCATCGAATGAACAACGGGTTATGATTCTCTGGCCTGGATTGCCCTCAACCCAAGCTACTGACTTGAGATTGATTGACCATACCATGCCAAAGCGGTAAGATTCCTGCATGACGAACGCACGGAAGCGAGAGTCGGCTGAGGTGACCGTTCGACTTCAGCAGCAGGCATTCACGGATAGCATCCGCGTGACGGTTCACGGTCATCAGGAAATGGTTGCGGAGGAGATAGCCTATCAAGACGTCCGCGAGGCCCTTTTGACATGCGAGGTCATCGAGGATTACCCAGATCACCAGCGCGGTCCATGTTGTCTTGTCTGTGGTCGCACTTCATCGGGACGTTTTCTTCACGTCGTGTGTACGACTACGTTGAAAGTCATTGTCATCATCACGGTGTATGAACCCAAACTACCTAAGTGGCCCACACCGTTTGAGAGAGGAGGCCGCCATGAAATGTAGTATTCAAGGCTGTGTGGGGCAATACGAGCCCAGGCAAATCGTACATACCTTGCAGCGAGGTGCTGAGATCTTCGTCTTCGAGCATGTTCCAGCGGAAGTCTGCTCCGTCTGCGGTGATACACTCCTTTCTCCACAGACGATCAACCATCTGGAGGACTTGCTCCGCACGAAGTCGAAACCGTGCAGAACAGCCGCGGTGTATGAGTACTCGTAGGGTGTGGCCCTGATTCGCCGGATGCACGAGACGGAAAGGTTCATAGTGTGCGTTCCTGAGTCGTCGAAAGACCGTAGCGTCTTTCTTCGGAATGGTGCGTTCCGACGTCTTCTTTGAATCACCAATGGTAGAACTCGCAGACTTGTTGCTACCCCACCCAAGCCGGATGACACTTTGCCTGCACTGGTCTTCCCTTTGCAACAGATTGACTGAGCATGGTTTCTGAGATGATCTTTCAGATTGTTGTTATCTCAGCGAGTCGTATATCTCGCTTCGATGCCCGATGGTGTAGAGGACGATTTCCTCACGCTCCCGATCAACCCACAACAGAAGGCGGTAGTCTCCGATTCTGCACTTGCGAAGCCCTCTCAGACGAGGTGGCAGCTGGGTCAGAGGATGCGATAGACTCTGGATCATTCTGCAGTGCATGCAGCTTCTTCTGAACACGTCGGGCGATCTCGGGGTCCAGCGCGTGATAGTCGGACTCGAATTGTCGAGTCGCGAGCACACGATAGCTCATTGTCTCGCCTTCTGGATTTGGCTGAACGGTTTCACATCGCCTAGAAGACGCTCTTTTCTAGCGCGGCTGAGTTTGTCCAACAGGGATGCATTCCGGGAAATCAGGAAATCTTCCAGTTCGTCCTCCATCTCGTGAAACGCCTTGCTGGCTTTCTCCATCTTGCGAAGAAGCGATTTCGGAACCACGACAGTCTGCGGCATGAACTCGACCTCCTATCCGAAGACATCCTAAGGAGTTCCAAAGTCCAAGTCAAGACGGTGCGGAGACAGGTTTGGATCATGGAGAACAGGTGAAAACTGTCAGATAGCGGTGATTGCAGTGAGTGCGCTCCCGGGCGTCTGATCGGAGGTTTGGAGAGGGAATAGTGGACACTTGGCGATTCCGGATGAACTCCTTCTCCGGTAACACCACGATCGCCACAAGAATCTCTGCTGACACGCCGATGTTTCCTGCGATGGGAAGAATGCACTTACCAACGCCTGAGTGTGCGGACTCGTTGCGGTGCATAACGATCAAAGACAGAATAACTGATCGGTCTGACGACCTACTGTGCTTACCGAATCCCTTTTGCTTCCAGTGTTCGCAGCTCGCTCTGGTAGTGGAGGCGGTCTTGGTTGGTAACCTGCTGTGGCAGTAGGCAACGGCGTGTGCAATTGAGAAGTGCCTGGAGCGTTTGATAGCGTCTCATCTCGTCAATGGGGGGTGGCAGAATGTCATCAATGATGGCGATCAGTTCCTCGTAGGTGAGTTTGGCGTCTTTTCGCGCCACTTTTGCCTTCAGTTCTGAACGCACTGAAGCAAAGGACGCCGCCGAATATCCGGCAACGCGTTCTTGAAGTTCTTCGTTCTGCTGTTGAGAGAGCGATCCGTCCAGCGCCGGCACGATTGCCCAGTTGATAAACTCCAACCGGTCGGCTCCTTCGGGATCCAGCACCGGAATGATCAAGTCTCCCACGCGACCGGGTCTTCGGATATCGGGTGAAAGCAGATGAATGCGTGCGGTCATCAAGAGCCAGAAGACGCGTCCACGCAACCGAGGATCGGACATCATTGCTTGGATCTTGCCGGTGAGGCGACGTTCCGTTTCGTGCGCATCAGCACCGACGCCACCAAACTGAGTGTCCGCCTCATCCACAAAGATCATCACCTTGGCAAGCGCATCGAGAACCCGTCTGAGGCGCTCAAAGATGACATCTGTCTGACCAAACCACTGGCTTCGGATGTTCTTCAACACCAGAACCACCATATCCAATTCGCTTGCGAATGCTTCGAAGACAAAAGTCTTGCCGCCGCCAATAGGCCCGCAGACCGCTGCACCGGGAAGAGCTTCCGAGCCACTGAAGCCGAATCGAGGGATCAGTTCCTCCTTGAGAAAGCGCTTCAACTGTGAAAAGCCGACCACATCATTCAGGGAATGCGCCGGCTTCTTGAACTCAACAATGTCCTCTCCCAGTTGGCTTTGGATGTAGTCTTCCACCTTTGCCACAATGTCCTGAGG
>JAKQFZ010000357.1 GCA_029558215.1 Candidatus Omnitrophota bacterium | reverse complement strand
GGAGACATCGGGTTCACGGGAGCAAACCGTGTGACCTTTTCCGTTCCCGGTGGAAGCAACTATACGACCTTCAGGTTGAACATGGCTGCTGAGCCTGGATATCAAGGGCTGATCCGACGGCTTCGCTTTGATCCGACCGATCGAGCGGGGGTCAGTGTTGATATTGACTACATCAGAGTGATCATGCCTCTGGTTGAGAGCAACCCTGCCTATGAGTTCGATACTGACACTGCCGGCTGGACTGCCGTCAATGCCAGTGTACCTGCTGTGGCTGGTGGTTATTTGACCACGACCGGCACGAGCAATGACCCGAGGTTGATCTCGCCGGATCTGACGCTCAACTCTAAGACCGACCAGTTTGCCTATGTCGCCATGAGAGCTTTTGCCGGGACTGCTGGAAGCATCATCTTCCAGAATCCACTTGTGGCTCCTGGCTTCATCGGGGCAAATGAGAAGGTTTTCGCCATTCCGACAAATGCGGATCGGGCGCTCTACAACATCAACTTGAACTCTTTGGCAAACTTCCAGCCTGGAACGATCACCAAACTGCGATTCGATCCGAGCAATGCAGCGGGTGATATCATGGTGGACAAGATCAACGTCCTGTCCAGAAAGCAGGCCTATGGAGCATCCTGGGAGTTCAATATCCCGGGTTACGCGGATGGCTGGAGTGTCCCAATGGGTATGACTGCCGTGGCAAACGGTACAGATATCTCCGGGCTCACCACATCCACAACGCCAAGGCTCTTGTCCCCGATGAATGTGTATATCAATGGAGATAAGGAAACTCAGTTACTCCTGAGAATGCGTGTTTCGAAGGGCACCAGAGCACAGTTGTTCTTCATGCGAGAGCAGGATACTGTGTTTACAGCTTCACAGTGGTTGACGATTCCGATCGCCAACAACACCGACTATGTCCTTTACAACATCACTATGAACCAGATTCCTTCTTACTCCGGACTGATCAAGCGCCTGAGACTTGATCCGACCAACGCCAAGAATGCCCAAGTTGATATTGACTACATTCGGGCTATTGGTCCAGCGCCAGAAGGAACTCCCGAGTGGCGGTTTGAGACCGAGACTGACACAGAAGGATGGAGTCCATTGGGAACCATGCCTGCCCTGAGCGTCGCTTCAGGGGTCCTGTCCGCCACCTCGGCGGGTTCAACCAGCAGTATGCGAACTGCCAACACACTGAATGTTGACGCTTCAACGAAGAAGATCGTCGGAATCAGGATGCGTGTTGGTGGTCTTGGAACAACAGCTGTGTTCAACTGGAGACGTAGTGGTGATGTCGGTTTTGACATTACTCGCCGTAAGGTCTTCAACATTATCAACAATGGAAACTTCAATACTTACTATCTCGACCTTTCGAGTGATCCAAACTACACTGGAACCGTGACTCAGATCCGCATGGTTCCAACCGATGCGGTAGGGCTCTTTGAGATCGACTGGATCGGTTTCATAGACTGAGCCACTCGGTACGACACGTGACCTTCGGGTGGGGAGCAGGCTTTCCTGCTCCCCATCTGTTTTGGGGGTATGCCTTGTTGCTCTTGCGCCCCGAGCCGACTATAGTATCCGCAACTTGAGAGAGGAGTCTGCCACGGGATGCAAACCGCAAGGGAGATCCCGCTTTGTTCATACACAACACTCCGCATCGGAGG
>JAKQFZ010000355.1 GCA_029558215.1 Candidatus Omnitrophota bacterium | reverse complement strand
AGGAAATCTGGGCAAGACTGAAGACCTCAGACCGAATGGATCAGTACCGAATTAGGGATGCGGTCAGCAAACGGCTGAAGAATTCATCCGCTGAAAATCGCCTCGAATAATCGAAAAACTGATTTTTCAATCTTGCGCCTGTATGCCTCCCCATTCACCATGGAGCCATGCCACGCAAGAAAAACAACCAAGTGCAAACGCGTACCGCAGAGGACGCGATTCAAGACGCCTACACCACCCTGGCGGAAGTCTACAAGCCAGAAAGCTCGCGAGAGGACCTCGCCTCCGCAGTCGGACAAGCGATGGAGGAACTGGAAGACTTCGTCGAATTCGAAGACGATGAGGAGGAAGAGGAAGAGGAGTAAGGCTCGCCACCAAATTGGCAATGAAGGAGGAGAAGGATGTTGGTTCTTCTCCTCTTTTCCCTCACGAAAACGAGGATCGGACAGTTTGCAGAACAAAGGGAACAACCCCATGAAGCTCTACTACGCCCCTAACAGGTTTGCCGATTTGGGAAACAATCACGCCGGTGTCGGCGGATTGATACCATATTGGATCTCGGATCCCAAAACTGAGGAAGAGGAGCAGGAAAACAAGAGAACGGCCCCAGACCTTATGGAAGGGCCAGAGATTGTCGAAACGCGGGTAGTGCGTGATGAGGCCGGCAACATCGCGTTCATGCCAGTGGGCTCACCGCCCCCAACGTTTCAGGCCTATGTTGCCGGCTGGAATGACGCATTTTGTCTTACCGCTCTGATTTTTTCGACAATTGCGCTCGTCAATCTATATAGAGACCACAATAGGTAGCAGGTTACGTGAAAGTAACTCGCTATATGTTGGGCCTTCCGGTTTCTGTGAAACGCCTTGCAGTCCGGGGGAGCATTTCCCCTCAAGATTCTTGTAAGCGATGGCCTGCGCCAAACGGCACAACCGCCGAGCAATGGGGCGTCTCCGACCGCATCGGACACAGTGGGGCACATTGTACTTGTGGATTGTCCTTGTTGCTTAGAATCGCCAAAGGGCAATGAGGTTGTCGAAGTCACTCACCGACGCGCCTTGATGTTGAAAACACTTGGGTGATTGTCGGCCAGGTAACTTGAGGTGCTAGCGCTCGAAAGGGCGTGGGGGTTCAAGTCCCCCTCTCCGCACCAATTGTTTCAATCAGATAGAAGGCACCCTCCTCTGGGTGCCTTCGTTGTTTGTGCTTGCATTGTCCTTGGAGTCTCAGTTGATGGCTTGCGGTTCGATCCCCTTGCTTGCTTCGCGCAGACTCTGGGCTTGTGATTCGAGAAACGCAGCGACTTTCCTTCCAGCATCAATCATGTCGCGTTCGTTGACGATGTTGTACCTCTGAAACACTGAGCGAGTTTTGTGGCCAGAGATCCTCATTGCAACCTCCTCCGGAATTCCAGCCCGCACCATATTCCGGACGGCCGTCCTTCGGAGGTCGTGAAAGAGTGTCCCCGGAATGCCAGCTCGGGTTGTGGCGGCTGCCCATGCGCCACGAAAATCCCGAATCGGCTCCCCAGATCGAGTGAAGACACGTTGAGATGTAGGCCAAAGCTGGCACCGCTGATCGTGGAGCATTGTCATCATTTGAAGTAGGTCTCCTACCACTGCGAACAACCGCGGCTCCTTTGTCTTCGTATCCTGAGGCCGCAATCGGACTATTCCCTGGGTCAGATCAACCTGGGACCATTCCAGCCCCAGGATTTCTCCCTGCCGGCAGCCAGAGTAGTATCCGAACGAGAGCACCGGCTTTAGATAGTCGGGTAGTTCCCGAAGCAGCGATTCGTATTGGTTCCTCTCCAAGAACCCATGCCGTGGTGGATTCTCCGCAAGGGTTGGAAACTTGGGGATTCGAAGGATCTTCGGGGGCTCGTGATCCATCCCGAGTTGAAAAGCTCTTCGCAGACGCGTCAATTCTCGGTTTACTGTTCCGCCACAAACGCCGGCGTCCAATCTGGCTTTGATGTATCGCTGGATATCCTCTGTTCCGATCTTTGCGGCTGGCACTGGGCCAAGAGATTCTCGCAGGTGGTTGCAGTGGTACTGCGCAAGTTCAACGCACTTTCCGTTTTGGCGTACACACAAAAGGAGGTCATCTAGGAGTTCACCTACGGTTACCTTGGACGTTCTCGGAGTGACCAATACACCGGCTCGCTTCTGTGCGATGCGCTGAAACCGTATGGCGTCGGCAGCCTTGAAGTCATACAGGCCAGTTGGCTCCCTCTGCTGCTTCCCCGTAGCATCGTAGTACTCGATCCAGTAGGGGCCTCCCTTGATCTTCTTCCCACCTGGCATCTTGCGGGAACGCTGATAAGTTCGCCCGTCACTCCTTTTCGTCGCCATCTTGAACCTCCATGCTGTTGGCCTTGCGTCGAGAGCTGTTGAACAGGTCGAGCAGTTCGACCAAGAGTTGCTTCACCGGCTGTTTCGAACTCTGGGGCATGGTCCTGCCAAACGTCTGCCACAGGATCATCCATTCGAACTCTTCCAAACTGCGGACTTTCACAAACCACAGATTGTTTGCCTCAAGCAGTTCGGCGACTTGGTCGGGGTGTTCATCCATCCATTGGCTGGCGCTCTGCATCACCTGAAGAGAGATCTCAACGAACTCCGGAACGTTGGCCATCTGTCCCGGGTACTTCTGTCCGAAGGACTTGAGAGCAGCTAGCCACTCTTCGCGTGTTGCCCTTGGTTTGGTTTCGGTGTCGAGGAAAGAAGTGAGGGACTCCACGCAGAGTTGCTGAATCGTGGAACCACGGGTAACCTTTCTTCTTTCCAGCCGCTCGTATAGATCCTCCGGACATCTGAACTTCACCTGCACATTTTTCATTGACTTTTATGATCTCCCATCATACACTACCAATTGAACCAAATGCAATCTGGTCCATTGATGGTCCTAGATGACACTTGGTTGATTCCACTGTACACCCTAAATCCTCCGCAGCGAGAAGGAGACGCTAAATCACTATGGAAAAACTTTTGCTTGACGCGAAAGACATTCAAGTGCTCACCGGTTGGGGACTTTCCAAGGTTCGCTCACTGCTTCGCAGTGGCTCTATCCCATGCTTGAAGAACGGCCGTCATGTGCGGGTACCCAGAACGCACCTTGAGGATTGGATTGCGAACGAAGTTGAGAGGACTAGCCACCAGTCCGATCAACTCAAAGAAGTGAAGAGGCGCATTGCCAAGCCAGAAGCACTGGAGGTAGGCCAGGGCAGAGGTAGAAGGCCGACTAAGGCTTGAGCGGTGGCAGAGATGACGAGATATCCAACTACCGGTGTCACACTCTCTGATGCCGATCGCGCCGCGCTTGCTGCACGGTGGATCACACCGGACATCGCGGAAAGTGCGGGTCTTTCGAGGGTGGATTCATCGTTGGGCGCAGACCAGCTCGGTTTGAATGGCAAGGGCGACTATTCCGGGATCTTGATTCCT
>JAKQFZ010001263.1 GCA_029558215.1 Candidatus Omnitrophota bacterium | reverse complement strand
AAATGGTCTGATGCCGCTCGAACCACATGTCTGCGTCGCCTGGGAACTCATTCTCAAGAGCCTTGGCGATCCACCGCATCGCGTCAAAATCCCGGGCGAGAAAGCAGTTCAGATCAACGGCATCAAACGACGATCCCTCATCGAATCGGGGCGAGTTATCCATTCCGGAAGCATGTCGGAACTCCCACTCGCACAGTCCGTCTCCGTCGCGATCCCGTTCACGGAGAAAGAATTCCAGAAACTGACGCAACTGCGGATAGACATCTCGCAGAAAAGTCTTCTCATGATGCTCGAGAAAGACAGCCAGTGAAGCCCAGGCGAGGATCGGTGCCTGCGTGATGTTGCTGGTCTCACCGGCGGGACATGAATAATGAGGGATGAATCCATTGTCCTGCATCTGGGACAACACGGCCTTGACCTGATCGCCTGCCAGATCGGGATCAAGAAAACGAAGTCCGATGGTATGAAAGGCCGAGTCCCACAACCACATCTTCCGATGCGGGTAACGATCCGGGGTAGACCAGTTGTACGGAATCTGTCCCTGCGCGGTGTGGAGATTAACCTTAATCACGGACGCAGCCTTGAGAAGCGCTTTCATCCGGTTAATCGGATCCGGATCAAGAAAAGCTCCGGGTGCATCAGGCAGACGGGTAAAGAAGGACTCCCTTGTCTCGAAGGCTTCCCGCAGCACGGCCGCGCTGAAGTTATTGGGAACAGACTTTCCAACACAGAAAAGCACACAGTCCCCCTTTTCCGCCTGTGTGGTGAGGTGGTACCCATCTTCTTCGAGGGAAACATCCGACCGTTCCAGGAAGACGACGCGCGCCTTGTCACCATGACGCACTCTGAGGGCTTCTATGTCACATTCAACTCGAACGGGAGGTTCGAGCTTGGCAACGGATAGGACAATCTCTGCCGCGTCATCGAGAAGGGTGACCGATCCCACGAGTGTGTGGCAATCCCTCATCGCCATCTTGATCTCGACCCGAGAACCTTTGGTGTCTTCAAAAACAGCAGCAAGATGATCGTTGGCAATCACGTCGGCGGACACCAGGCTCAGATTGTCCTGCAGGGCTGTTCGGATTTGGAAAACAAAACTCACGGTGCCTTCAACGCGCCATACAAAGGGCTTCTCCTCAGCAACAAGCACGAAATCCTCAAACCAGTCTGTCGTGCCATCCCAGCCCGAGAAGGCAAAGAGAATTCCCTGACCCCAGATGTCCGGACGCACTTGGCTCATCGTGTCTCACTCCTCAGCGCTTGCTTCGGCTCTTGTCTTCAAAGTCTCGACGATGCGTGAAGCGGCTTTTCCGTCTCCGTATGGGCTGACGCCACGTGCCATCGCCCGATAGACGTTCGGGTCGGAAAGCAGACCCTGAACGGTGGCAATGATTGCACTCGTGTCATCGCCAACGAGTTTGACGACACCCGCCTCGACGGCTTCCGGACGCTCCGTCACGTTTCGAGTCACAACCACGGGTTTGCCCAACGCCGGCGCTTCTTCCTGAATTCCACCCGAATCGGTGATGATGAGATAACTTCGCTGCATGAGCCAGACAAACTGAGGATAGTTGAGTGGCTCCAAGAGAAGGATATTGCTCGAATCCGACAGAGCCTGATATACCGGCTCCTGAACATTGGGATTGAGATGAACCGGATAGACAAACAACACATCCGGATTGTTCTCCGCCAGTGTTCGAAATGCCTCGCAGATTCGTCGAAAGGGTTCGCCAAAACTCTCTCGACGGTGTCCCGTGATCAAAACAAATCTGCGGAATCTGTCCAGCGGAATCTCGTTCTCCTGGAAGGGATATGGAGTGCCCTCCAGTCGGCTTCCCATCCACTGCAATGCATCAATGACAGGATTACCGGTCACATGGATGGTGTGCTCTGGATACCCTTCGCGCAGAAGATTCTGTTTCGCGCTTTCGGTCGGCGCGAAGTGGATGTCCGTCAGACACGAGGTCATCCGACGGTTCATCTCTTCAGGGAAAGGCGCCCATTTCTTTCCGGTTCGAAGTCCTGCTTCGACATGGGCGACCTTGATGCCGGCGTAGAAAGCGCAAAGTGCCGCGGCAAATGCTGTCGTCGTGTCCCCCTGCACCACAACATAGTCGGGCTGTCTGTTACGAAAAAGAGGCTCCAGCTCCTGACAGATTCGGGCAGTCAACTGAGGCAGCGACTGTCCTTGCGCCATCAAGTCCAGATCCACATCAGGTTCAATGGAAAAGGCGTCGAGCACATCGTCAAGCATCTGTCGGTGCTGCGCAGTGACGATGACTTCAGACACGACCTGCGGCGACTGCTTGCGTGCCTCCAGCACCAGAGGAGCCATCTTTATCGCCTCTGGGCGTGTCCCGAAAACGAATATCAGTTGCAGTGTTTTCATGGTTCTGGTCAAACTCAAGCCCTGTTACGGTCGCATATCCAAGTTGATATCAAAACTCCTCAGACGCCGATTTCAGTCTGAACCCTTTGGACGATCTCGTCAAGCGCTTTGGTAACAGGCACACTCATCTCGCCACCAAGGGTGGTCACGTCCTCAACTTCAACGGCCAGAATCACAATATCCTTTGGAACGTCAAGAGCCATCTCCAGCGCAAGTGTTAGAACTTCCGGCAGACCGGAGTAGTGGGGAGATGGTGAGAACGCGGGAGCAAGATCGTCGGGAGTCAAACGAAGGATGGTTCCTGGAGCGTGCCGACCCGTACAGACCGCGTCCAGGATGATCGCCCGATCATAGCCGATCAGAAAATCCAGCAGCGCCAGCCCAGCGACAGAGGTTTCCTGAACGTCGGCCGTTCCCTGCACGAGAGGACTCAGTCTTCGCGACGCAAGAATTCCAATGGCGTCGTCTGCAAGCAAGTCATTTCCGAGTCCAAGAACAAGGATTCTCATAGATCTCGATTCTGACGGATCTCTTGAAGGATATTGAACTGTGCATCCAGCACTCGGATGATGAGAGGCATCTGTCCCGGAAGTGCATGTGAGGCGCACCCGTGGCACGGATCGTAAGCCCGAAATCCCATCTCGATCAGGTTCAGCAGGCCATCGTTGATCTGCCCGTTGCGAATAGCGCCTTTGGCTGCCTTGTCCACGGAGAGTGCGATTCGCGCCGCGTTGTTCTGCGTGGCAACGATCAAATTGGCTTTGCTGATAACTCCGCGAGAATCGGTCGCGTAGTGATGAAAAAGCGTTCCGCGTGGAGCCTCGACAATGCCAACCCCTTCCTCAGGAACCTCCGTTGGCAGATTTCGGATTTCGCTGCTGGTGATCTCCGGATCGTTGGCCAGTTCCGCCATGCGCTCTGCGGCGTAGACCATCTCGACGAGTCGCGCCCAGTGGTTGGCAAGGGTCAGATGGACAGGCTTGCCACCGAGCGTGCTATAGAACTCCTCGTATGCCTGCTGTGCCTTGGGCGTTGCCATGCCTTCGGATGCGTTCAGACGCGCCAGTGGAGCAACGGCATAGACTCCGCTGTCGGCACCATCCACAAACCCCTTCCAGCCAACTTCCTTCAGGTAGCAGAACTTGATATAACTCCACGGTTCCACATGTTCTGCGACGTGCTTGGCAAAATCCGAGGCAGGGAATCGTAGGAACTCTTTCCCGTCGGGAGTTACAACACGAACTCTGCCGTCATAGAAGTTGACTTTGTTGTTGTCATCCACAAGCCCCATGTAATAGGTCTTGTGGGTGTACGCGTCTGAGGTGATCAGATCAACATATTCCTGATTCTTGAGCACGATGGAGTGAAAGAGATCAAGACTCTTGTCCGCGAGGCTCAGGGCTTTCTGCGCGCCCTGAATGAACTTCTCCTGATCCTCTTTCGTCAGGCGTTTTGACACGCCACCGGGAAGGCCTAGAACCGGGTGAATAACCTTCCCCCCCGCACGGGAGACTAGATCACGAAGTTCTCTTCGCGTGGCAATAACTTCCTTGCCTGTCTCCAGGCCCACCTTGCCGAGTACGCCAAGGATATTTCGATCCTTTTTCTCTGCTTGAGGCCCAACGACAAAATCCGGACCGCCGAGGAAGAAGAAATGCAGCGCATGGTCTTCGAAGAAGAAAGTTGAGTTGACCAGTTCTCGAATCTTTCGCGCGGCAGACGTTGGTTGCACGCGATACAGTGCATCAAGAGCCTTGGTGGCAGCCATGTGATGCGCAGTCGGGCAGACCCCGCAGATCCTTGAAGTGATCTGAGGCATGTCTTCTGCGAGACGCCCTTCCGCAAACTTCTCAAAACCGCGCAGTTCCGGGATCTGAAGGTACGCTCGATCGACATCTCCCTGATCGTTCAGGAAGATATCAATCTTGCCGTGTCCCTCAAGTCGAGTGATGGGATCTATTGTGACTTTCTTTTTCATTGTGACTCCCCGTCCCCTCTGGTCAGTCGTCGGTGCATCAGGGAAGCAGGCAGGCTGTAGCGATAGAAGGTACCACCCGGATCCGCGATGGCGTCCAGCGCATTCTCAATATCCTGCTCCTCGGCGAAGTCCAGGATTGAAGCAAATGCCGACAATGCCTTGGCTCCATAGTCCCGAATACCGTCCAGCGGTCCCAAGCACCCTGAGCAGGGCATGTTCCCATTGATGCAGGCACTGTCACAGCCACAGCGGGTGACCGGACCGAGACAGAGGAAGCCCTGATCGAGAAAACACCGTTCTGGATCCAAGGGTGCTTGATGAGGCCGCTTGAACTCTTTCACCTGCAAAGTGTCCGGTTTGGTCTTTTGTCTGGGGCAGTCCATGCACAGCGCGACATTGGGCGCAAGCACCGATCCTCTGGCAGGAAGTCTATTCTCCAGGATGGCGCCAAGCGCCTCTTTCATCAGTTTCACTGGCGGGGGACAACCCGGAATGTAATAGTCCACAGGCACCACTTGATCCAGCGTCTTGACAGTGTTCCAGAAGTGAGGCAGTTCAAGAGTTCCTTCAGGCACTTTGGACTCAGTGCTGGGGAGCACTCCTTGCTCGTTGGTGACGGTTGGCATTTCCCGATAGACCCTGTCGAGCACGGATACACCGTCTGTGAAGTTCGCCAGCCCGGGAATGCCTCCAAGATGGGCGCAACTCCCATAGGCGATGAGCAACTGTGACTTTCTTCGCAGCAGTTCCGCCATCTCCAGATGCTCAGATGTACGGACAGCGCCGTTGATGAACGTGACTGCAAGCTCACCGTCTGCCAGACTCTCAACGTCGGCTCTCTTGAAATCCATGGCGACGGGGAAAAAAGCAAACTCAACAGCGTCCACAACGCCAAGAATATCTTCCGCGAGATCTACAACCGATTCCTCACAGCCACCACAAGAAGCACACCAGTAGAAACCAACTTTCGGTTTGCTCATGGCTGCGCCTCCACTTTGGAGGCTGCGTTGTCGTGACTGTGCTGCACTTGAGGATGCTGCTCAGCGGGTTCCATGTGCAGCGGCCCGAGTCTTCGAATCTGCTCGGTCATTTCATTGACCACACGCTGCACCTTGTCCCCTTCGGATGCGGCAATCCATTCCAGGCGCAACCGCTCTTCAGCGATGCCGAACTCGCGCAGGACACGCTTGAGAAGTTTGACACGCCGCAGCGCCTTGTAATTGCCTTCCTGATAGTGACAGTCGCCAGGATGACATCCCCCGATCAGAACGCCGTCCGCTCCCTGCTGAAATGCTGCCAGCACAAATTGGGGATCCAGACGACCGGAGCACATGATCCGAACCACTCGGACGTTGGCGGCGTAAGACATTCGGGCGATGCCCGCCAAGTCCGCCGCGGTGTAGGTACACCAGTTGCAGAAAAAAGCCACAATTCGCGGTTGGAAGTTTGGTTCAGACATAGTTCAGGACTCCCTGAATCTCCTGATAGATCTCGTTGTCGGTAAACAGTCGCTGCTGGGCTGCGCCACAAGGACAGGCAGCCACACACGTGCCACAACCCTTGCAGAGCGCTTCATTGATCACAGAGATGCCCCGTACCGAGTCAAAGGTGATGGCGTGGAACGGACACATGGAAGAACAGGTCTTGCAGCCGGAGCACAGGCTTTCGTCAATCCACGCTGTATTCGGTTCCATTTCTACAAAGCCCTTGTCAATCATTGCCAGCGCTTCCGCCGCTGCGGCACCCGCTTGTGCCACGCTGTCCGGAATGTCCTTGGGACCTTGACACGCGCCGGCAAGAAAGATGCCGTCGGTGAAGGTAGACACGGGAGCCAGTTTCGGATGACGCTCAAGGAACCATCCTTCGTGGCTGCACGAGATATTGAAAAGCCGTCGGATTTCCTCCGCATCGGCTTGAGGCTCCAGACCAACAGAGAGCACTACCATGTCCACGGGGATGCGGCGAACCACACTGATTAACGTGTCTTCCACACGAACGATCAACTTACCCTGCTCTGCCAGAGTCATTGTTGCATCCGTGACTTCTGCAGCGCGACCTCGGATGAACTGGACACCTTCTTCGAGAAGTCGGTTGTAGAACTCCTCGTAACCCTTACCAGGCGTTCTCATGTCAATGTAGAAGTTGTACACATTGGCTTCGGTACGTTCCTTGATCAAGTGTGCCAATTTCAGCGAATACATACAACAGACTTTGGAGCAGTAGGCGTTGGTGTCGCGGTCTCTGGAGCCAACGCAATGGATGATCGCCACGGATTCCGGTTTGCGACCGTTGCGCATGACCAGTTCTCCCTGAGTGGGTCCCGAAGCGTTGACGAGTCGCTCGACTTCAAGGCTGGTGAAAACATTCGGATATTTGCCGTATCCGTAGACTGGAACGCGGCGGGCATCGAACGTCTTGAAGCCTGTGGCGATGATGACCGCCCCGATTTCAACTTCCTCCAGGACGTCCTGCTGCTTGAAGTCAATGGCATTTCTTTCACAGGCAGCCATACAACTTTGTTTGCACTTGCCCTTGGAGAGATAGAGGCAGGACTCTGGATCGATCAAAACAACCGAGGGGGTTGCCTGTGGAAAAGGCATATAGACAGGCTTTCTCTTGCTCAAACCGAGATCGAAATCGTTGTCGAATTTCGGTTCCTTGAAGACGCAGGCATTGATACATTCCAGACATCCGACGCAGTCCTTTTCGATGACGTAACGTGCTTTGCGTCGGACGGTGGCTTTGAAGTTGCCAGCGTAGCCGCTGACCGATTCCACCTGTGAATATGTCCAGAGGGTGATGTTGGGATGCGCCCGAACCGAAGACATCTTCGGAGTCAGGATGCACGCAGCGCAGTCAAGGGTCGGAAACGTCTTGTCGAACTGCGCCATGTGTCCGCCAATGGTCGGCTCCCGCTCAACGAGGTAAACCTTCTTGCCCGCATTGGCAAGCGTCAGCGCCGCTTGAATACCCGATACACCACCGCCGACAACCAGGACATTTGGGTTGACGGGGACGCGCCTTTTTTCAAAAGGTCTGTGCAGTGCGACTCGACGAACTGCTGCGGCGACGAGCGACTTGGCTTTCTCCGTTGCGCCCTGCTTGTCCGGAGTGACCCAGCTGACA
>JAKQFZ010000327.1 GCA_029558215.1 Candidatus Omnitrophota bacterium | reverse complement strand
ACGCTACGCCTATCTTGCAACGAAAGCCTACGGGTATGAGACGAACCTTCTCGACTTCAACAGCCGTTCAGGTGAGAGAGTTCTTTCGAAACTCGTCCGGGAGCGAACGCTGGGACGTGTCAGCAATGGAGTACCAGAAGCAGGTTCCGGTCTGGCTGGACTTCTGGCGGAACTGAACGCGAACTTCCAGTCCATCAAGGGAGCGCTCGGCTTCAGTACTGGTATCACTGCCACAGACAAGTTCTCGCTGCGCAGGGAGTACTACCGTATCCATCCGGGCAGTCAAGAAGGTGGAGACAACTGGCGCGAAGCTTTGAATAAGGCCGTTGTCAGAGACCTTCGGACGGAAGTTCCGGAGTTTCGCCAGTACTGCAGCTCCTTCACGCCGTACCGCGTATTCGATCCGTCGAATCCGCTGACAACGGGCGAACCCGCCATTGTCATAGACATCCCCGAAGGCACGATCGTCAGTGCTGATAAGAACTTCTTCGGATGGCCGGGAGCCACAGACGGTGGTGAGAGTTTCTACCCGTCGGATTACTTCTCGATCAAGATTCGTGGAGTTGGAATATGGTTCAGCCGCTACAGCGATGGAACCGGCGGTCTAACCACAACGCCTCGCTGCTACCTGGTTCCTGTTGGCTGTGATGTGTTGCGTGTTCCATTCTCTGAGAACGCGGAAGGAACGAGACAGATCCGCCAATGGAAGGTTGTCGAGCAGATTCTTCCACTCCCCTTCAATTTGGGCGAGAGCATGTTCTCTACAAGACAGAATGGTTGGATTCCCGCGGATCAGCTTTCCGGAAATCTCCTGAGTCCGCGTCTGAAATCCTATCCGTCCCTTCGTGCTTTCCACGACGGTGGCGAGGGATTGGGATCCATAAACGAAAGTCAGTTTGACATGATCTCCTATCTTGTTGGTCGCTCCGTCTGGAATACGAGGTGGATGCTGATCATTCCAGGAAGATTCCTTCTGCAGGGCGACCCGAATGAAGGAATAAGGCGCTTTATTGAAGGCGCCGATGGGAGTGGAGGCGTTACAGATATTCGCCTTGGCTTCAAGACCTATCAGTACTCAGGCGCTGGAGGAGGAACCCTCCAGGTCGCCTCAGTGGAAGAGGAAGGGAGGTGAGCGCCATGAGACCGAATACA
>JAKQFZ010000299.1 GCA_029558215.1 Candidatus Omnitrophota bacterium | reverse complement strand
GCAAAGCCTCTTCAGCGACAGAAGCCTTTGTAGTATCTAAAGATATTGCTGTGCTGCAACATTTGCGCAATTCCTTGATCACCGGTACAACACGGTTTGACTCTTCTTCCGAAGTCACTTCGCTAGCGCCAGGCCTTGTGCTTTCTCCGCCAACGTCAATAATGTCGGCTCCCTGCTCAACCATCTGGAGACCACGCCGAACAGCAGCATCGGGAGAGAAGAAGCAACCCCCATCGCTAAATGAGTCAGGAGTGACGTTGAGAATCCCCATGATAAGGACTCTTTGTTCCATCTGCCGTCTCAGACTGAGATAGTCTTCAATCACGCTGTCTTTCCAGTTCGGCTTCCCGGCTTTGTGATCGGAATACCCTGACTGCAAAGAGGGCAAGAGTCGGGTGCATAGGACGGCACCTCAAATTCGAGAAGTGTCTTGACCGAAAAATCAAGATCCACACCCGGGCTTCTTCTTAGGACGATGGAGCCAATGCCAACAACGTTTCCGCCGGACTGCCTTACCAACTCAGCAACTTCCTGCACGGAACCTCCCGTGGTGACCACATCCTCGACCACCAGAACCTTTTCACCGGGTTTGATGCAAAAACCTCTTCTGAACGACATCTTTCCATCGGCGCGTTCGGCAAACAAGACTCTCTTGCCAAGGCTCCTTCCGACATCGTATGCCAACAGAATTCCACCGAGGGCTGGCCCAACGACCACATCTACTACACAGTTTTGGAACTCCCTCGCCAGTGCGGTACCAAATATCTCTCCATGTAACGGATTTTCGAACAGCCGAGCACACTGAATGTACTGATCACTGTGCCGTCCGGAACTCAGAAGAAAATGCCCCTTACACCAAGCGCCTGTTTGACTCAAGAGACTCAAGAGATCATTGTGACTCAAGGCTGATATCCTCCCAAAATGATTCTTCGGCAACGACAAATCTACGGGTAGCCCCGCGGGTTTGCGTAGCAACATCTCTGACTGGTTTTGATTATGGTGGAATCGAAAGGCTTCGGCAAGTAGAATCACTGCGGTTTTTGGCGTTGAACGCGGATCGCATTTGGTCTAGCGTTGCCAAATGGTATTAACGAACTGGGAAGGTTTGCACTGAATGCAGATGGCAAGCAACGAGGATGCTACTCCTTCGCGCTGGGATTCATTCATCCTGGCTCTGCTCGTGCTGATTTCTGGAAGTGCGTTTTTCATCTTTGTGACAAGACCTCCTGAATTCTGGTTGGCTTTCCCCTCGCTGCTTCGGATCTTCCTCGAACACGATTGGCTGGGGAAATGGCCGGCAGCGTCCTTTTGGACAACGTTGCTCTGCTCCGTTGTTGGGTACGTGTGCTATGCGGCAGTGGGTTCGAATCTGATTCGGTCTTTGCATCTGACTCGTTCCAGATCCGTATTCCTTTGCATTTCCTTTATTCTTGGCTGGGGCGTCGTCTCACAGATTTTGGAAATTGCCGCTATTTTCCATCTGCTGAACAGATTTGTCGTGATAGCTGCTTTCGTGACGGTATTCGTTGGGGGAGTGGTTCTTCGGCGAAGACGCCGAGAAAGTGAGCGCCCAACGAGGAGGCCGGATATCCATGACTCGCGAGACCGACTATGGTGGGTTGCATGGGCTCTGATAATGCTCATCACCATTTTGACGTTCTATCATGCCCTCCTCTATCCGGTGACATATTGGGATTCCTTGATTCTCTACACGCACTACGGCGAGATGACCTATCGGGAACAGGGCTTTCCTGTTCGCGTGTGTGCACAGGTGGGGCTCGGCTTGGGAGCCAACTACCCTCACTACTATCCCCTGACTTCGGCGACCCTGGCAACGTTCTGGGGCGGCTGGGATGATCTCTATGCACAAATGTTTCCTCCGCTGGCCGGTTTGATCAGCGTTGTTCTTCTCTACGACCTTCTTCTCACACTGTTCGAATCACGGCGAACTGCCATCCTCGTTACGTTGCTCTTCAGGAGTTTTGCGTATGCTACATGCTACTTCATCTGGGCTACTGACTACGCTTTGGTAATGATGCTGGCCACGGCCATCCTGTGGCTTTGCCAACGTATCCTGAATCAGTTTCGCGAAACCTCGATAGCCGTCTCCAGGAGGGAGATGTCACTTGAGATGTACGTCGTATTGACTGTTGCTCTTGTGGCATTTGCGATGCACATCAACTACCTGGGAATCGTGCTCGTCATCCCATTGCTCGTGACTCTGCTTCATATTCCGAACAGGCCAGTGCCTGCAGGCGTTTCGGCTATGCCCACTGCTACAAACGTTTTTTCATTGGAAGAACCAGGCTTCTTCAGAGTCTTGTTTCCCAGGAGACTCCGAGCATCGAGAACTCTTTTCGGGTTCGGCATACTCATTGCCTGCGGACTTTGTCTTCTTGGTGGCAGCTGGTACCTTCGCAACTGGATTGTGACAGG
>JAKQFZ010000293.1 GCA_029558215.1 Candidatus Omnitrophota bacterium | reverse complement strand
CAGTAATCTTCCAATGCCAGGGCGTTGATGGTTGTCGCCAACATGCCCAGTTGATCGGCACGAACATCGGACAAGGCTGCACCCTTGATCTGGCGGCCTCTCAGGAAGTTTCCTCCCCCGATAACAACCGCCATACGAACTCCCAGCCCAACACACTGCTCGATCGAACGGGCGATGGGTTCGAAACTGTCCCAGTCAAGAGTTGTTCCGCGATCAGAACTCGAGAGTGATTCACCACTGAGTTTCAGCAGCACCGTGCGATACTTCAGTTGGCTCATGCGTGTCACGCTCCGAGACTAATCGCCACCCAGTTGATAGCGGACAAAACGACGAACGACAATGTTCTCACCAATGGTTGCGATAGCCTCGGTAACCATGTCTTGAACCGTCCGATTCATGTCCTTGACGAAAGGCTGCTCCATGAGACAGACCTGACTGTAGAACTTTTCGATTCGTCCGGTGACGATCTTCTCAATCACTTGAGCAGGCTTGCCCTCCTGAGCTGCCTGCTTGCGCAGAATGTCCCTTTCGGATTCCAGAAGATCTTCAGGAACCTGCTCACGGAGAACACAGGTGGGACTCGAAGCCGCAACTTGCATTGCCAAGTCTTTGGCAAGCTGTTCGAACTGAGGATTGCGAGCGACGAAGTCCGTCTCGCAGTTGACCTCAATCATGACCCCAATCTTGGAGCCTGGATGGATGTAGGAGTAAATGAGACCTTCCTTGGCCTCACGACCTGAGCGCTTGGCCGCCGCGGCGATCCCCTTTTCACGCAGGTATTTGATGGCATCGTCAATGTTGCAGTTGGTGGCTCCCAGAGCTTCCTTGCACTGCATGATGCCGGCGCCTGTCTTAAAACGCAATTCCTTGACTAGGTTTGCAGGAACTTCCATTACGTATTCTCCTCCTGTACTGGCCTCAGACGGTGCTCTCCGCCTGACCTTCGACGTAGTCCTTGCTATCGAGAAGATGATGACCCGAGGTCTCTTCCACAGTAGGAGAAGAGACAACAACCTCCGGTTCCGGAACGGGGGCTACTGGCGGTTCAGGCTTGTAAACGACTGGCGCCTGTGGCACCGCCTCTTCTTCCAGTTCCTCACCTGTTTCCGAGTCGGGCATATCTGATGGTGGGAGTTCCGTTCCCTCAAGGCGTGCCTGATGGATTGCCTTGCCCTCGATGACGGCATCAGCGATCTTGGATGCCAGCAGACGAATTGCTCGAATGGCATCATCGTTGCCTGGAATGACATAGTCTATTTCATCCGGATCGCTGTTTGTATCCACAATGGCTACAACCTGAATTCCCAGCTTACGGGCTTCGGAGACGGCAATCCTCTCCTGCCGGGAGTCTGTGACAAAGAGAACACTGGGGGGCTTTGTCATATCCGCGATGCCACCGAGGGATTTCTGAAGTTTCTCCCTCTCCTTCATCATCATAGAGGCTTCCTTCTTGGTGTAATGGCTCAGTGACCCATCGCCAGCCATCTGATCCAGTTCCTTCAGCCTCTTGATGCGCTTCTGAATGGTCTGGAAGTTTGTCAGCATACCACCCAGCCATCTCTGATTGACGAAAAACGCACCGCACCGGCGCGCCTCGTCAAAAACGGTATCCTGCGCCTGCTTCTTGGTTCCAACAAAAAGAACGGCACCACCATCGGCCACCATGTCGCGAACGAAACGGCAGGCGTCCTTGAGAAGACGAACGGTCTTCTTCAAGTCAATGATGTAGATCCCATTTCTCTCCCCAAAGATGTACTTCTTCATCTTGGGGTTCCATCTCCGAGTCTGGTGCCCAAAATGGGTCCCTGACTCCAACAACTGCTTCATTGTTACCATCACCGAAGTCCAATCCTCCTCAATAACCTCATTTTTCGATTCGACACCACGCACCAGGGACACAAATAGACATCCCTGAAGGCGGGTACTGAACCGGCCCCGTTGTTCCGACGGTGACGCTTATCAACCGTTCCCGAACGTGCGGGGTCAATATGCTCGCACAACCAACCTTACCGGGTTGGTTGACGAACAGAAATACTTACCATGATTTCAACCGCAAATGCAAGAAATTCTTTAGCTTGAGCGCTTTTTGCGATAGAGGTTTCTTTCCTTGCGTGCAGGAAATGGAAGGACAGGAAAAGGCTCCAATGCAATTGGGAGATAGGTCGGTTCAGCAATGCTCCCAGAGCCGAGACAACAGCCATCGTGGCACTTCGTGAACTCGGGCAATGGTCTTCTGCGTCTCTGTCACAAAAAAGCGCCCGGCGTCTTCGATGAAGTCGGGGTAGCTGATCCGGATTTCGCGATCCTTGGCATAGAGAACGACCTCAGGCAGCCCCCAATGGATCACCTTGCCTTCGGGACCCTCTTTCTCGACACCCCCCAGCAGCCAGACCGGATTCCGGCCTTCATAGCTTCGGCCATTGTGATTGTGAAACCAGTAAATAAAACGACCTGTCCATTCCCCTTCATCCAGTCTTCGAACGAAGTTGGCCGCCCGCGGATGGTTCACAAAGGAACCGCCTGGGGAATACCGCATGAACTCGGGTGGAGTCCATGTGCGGCCGCCATCACGCGAATAGGCCTGACACGGATGACTTGCCACAGTCCGGTATGTGCAAAAAAGAGAGCCGTCACTGAGCGAGGTCACACTCGGCTCCTCAGCGATCAGACCCTCGGGTGAACGAAGCCCATGCTCTCCTTCCGGAAGAGTCTCCCAACGGATCTTTCTGGGGTTGGATTCAGTCAGTATGTTGTCACTGCACAGAAAACAGGCCTCGGACTCCGCCATGAAGCCATCACCAAAACGTCCCACTTTGGCAAAACCAAAATACACCGATCCGTTGTGCACGATGGGCTTGCCTACGCCCCAGAAAAAGCGCACTTTACCCCCGTAAGGATTCCTGCGATCGATCTCCATCTCCCGAACTGGGATGAAAAAACGCTCTGAGGACCATGTCCGACCGTGGTCATCCGAGAAACGAAAGGCGTACTCTCCGAGAGTGTCCACACGGCGTCGGGCATATTCGTTGTCTGCGATCACTTCCCGAAGGTTCTCGGCGTTGTATGTATAGAAGACGTAGATGCGCCCTGAAGGCACGATGAGAGGCACGGCCCAAGATGCCTCCGGACCATCAGCAGGCTCAATATCGACGAGAGAAGACCACGTTCGACCATGGTCACCGCTTCGGATGGAAACGATGTGCTGACCCGATTCCCCCTCGACACCGCGACCGGTAGTCATGACGCACAACCAGGCGCCGTCGGATGTCTTGACGACATACGGCTGATCACAGTAGCCCTCGGAAGGGATTTCCCAACCGGTCGAGATATCTCTCGGATCGTTCATCGACTAGACCTTCACCATGGAGGACAGAAAAGCATCCACCGCCTTGGCGTCTTCCAAAACGCCGATCTCAACGTGGTATTCGCGAATCTCTCCCGGCTCCAGTTCGATCAGCGTTCCCCGTTCCCGTTCTTTTGCCCTGCCTTCAACGCGGCAGTTTGCCGGCTCCAGCCCGACAACGTAAGTTGCCTCACCCATCATCTTCCACTCGGTAAAAAATGGGAGTTCTTTCTGGTTGTAGGTAACTGAAACGCCAAACTTACCACCCTCAAGGTTCTCATTCACTATGGCCGTCTTGACCGTTCCATCGGCTTCGGTAACGAGATCGTGATAGTAGACCTTTTCCTTGTAATAGGGGGTCGGTGGATCGAATTGGGCGAACTGCTCCTTGCCCTTCTCCGCCTCGGCATCTCGAGGAGTCGCCGCTCGCGTCGGGGAGTGCAGTCGGGAGTTTTCTGAGACAACCGGAAAGCCCAAGTTGATATGATAGAGATACATGTGAGGCGTTCTGAGATATCCGATGTTCTGGACTTTGTCATGGATTCGGATGACATTCTTTCCAGCCGTCGCCTCGATAGTTCGATCCATCTGCAGGTTTGCACCAAAAACGGACGCCTCGACGATCCGTCCTGAGGCACGAAGAACATAGTCTTCTCCTTCCCATCGGGTGTCAGCAACGACATTCCTGGCGGGGGTCGTCGAGAATCGCCCATGAAGCCCCAACGCCTCACCCTGATCGGTACAAGGCGCACCGGCAGTCGTCATCCCACATGTGGCAACGAGTCCACCATAGAACGTTCGCAACCAGCCGAGTCCTTCCGGCTCAAAGTACGCCGGATGCACCACACCGGTCTGAGATAACCATGCCAGCGCCTTGCCGCGGTACCAGGCGCTGGTGATATCCATGCCTCTGCCTGGTACGACGGTGAAATCAAAGCCAGTGCCCGTTCTGAAATCAATCGCTTCGACGTCACGCTCATTGCCATCGAACAGGGTGTAACGCCTCACGCCCGCAACCTGATCCATCAGACCGACGCGCCTTAGTATCTGCTTCCTGCCAAAACCGAAAAACTTCGACATGTTAAAGACCCCCTGAATAAGGTTTTCTCACTCTTTATAGGGTGTTCTTACCACAAACGCGGTTCAGGGAAAAGAGGAAACACCGTCAGACAAAAGAGAATTGGGATGCCAGACAGTTGCCTGTCAACTGGCTGTAAGGTAAGTTATTTTGCAGTTGACAGCATAGAACGAGGAAAGGGTGTCTCGACGATGCGCTTGTTGATCGCAGCCATTCTGATCGTAACCGGGCTTCCGGAAACATACGGCACAGAAGGTGTCATCATGTTGCACGGTCTGTGCCGAACAAGTGCCAGTATGGAGAAAATGAAGACCGCACTCACGGGTGCCGGATACAAAGTCGTCAACGTGGACTATCCATCGCGTACAGCAAGCATTGACCAGTTGAGCGAGAAGGTGATCAGCAAAGCCATGGATGATCCTGTGCTCGAAGGATGCGCCAAGGTTCACTTTGTCACTCACTCGCTCGGTGGAATCCTGGTACGCGTCTATTTCTCGAAACATGACACCGGTCGCCTGGGACGCGTGGTCATGCTCGGACCGCCAAATCAGGGAAGCGAAGTGGTTGACAATCTGAAGGAATGGAAGGCCTTTCAGAAACTCAATGGGCCAGCCGGCTCAGAACTGGGCACCGATCAGCAGTCCAAACCCAAGACACTTGGCGCTGTGAATTTCGAGCTGGGAGTCATCGCGGGCAACCGATCGATCAACTGGATCAACAGCATGATGATCCCCGGTTCTGATGACGGCAAGGTCTCGGTCGAAGCGACGAAAGTGGATGGGATGAAGGAACACCTGGTCTTGCGCTGTACACACACGTGCATCATGCGAAATCCCAAAGTGATCGAAGCCGTAACCTTCTTTCTCAGGGATGGCAGTTTTGCTGGTGTTTCTCGCTCGTAGGATTCTTGTCCACCACAAAAACCAGTTCCCCTTCCATTGGCACATGAGCCAATTTCCACTGGGTACCTTGCAGGCTCTCGGTGAAAGTCTTGGTGTAGTGCTCAGGCATGTTCTTGGAGCGACCCGAGAGACTCTGGACAGGAAACGTTACAACCACATAGCGCACCCGAAGTGAATGGATGAGTTGCAGAGCAATGCCCTTCTGGCGTCGCTCCAAGCAGGGAACCATCTTCATCAGAAACGCCAGATCCCCCTCTTGCTCAGGAGGAACGCAGATAACATCCTGAAAATGGACGAGAGGCATCATCCCGATCGCTTCCAGAAAACCGTTCAGCCCATCCACCATATCACGGGCAATTTCATAGGCATGATAGACAGCGTCGCAGTCCAATCCCATCCAGGGAATGGCCAGAGGATGCACTCCCGACGCAACGTCAAGAATCCTCTTGGGAATACCGGTAATCTGAAAGATCCTCTCGTAAAAGTGCTCCAGGCAGGGGATTCGCTCGCGGGTTGAAGCGTGATCGGTCATGAGATCAAGACAAATGCTTTTCAGTGCCGTCCGGTCATCGGCACGATAGGCAATACGGATATCCTCAAGTCGTGAGTCGAGGCGATTGCGTCCCAGATAAGCTGCCTGAATCCGGTGGAGTTTCGTTCTTGCTGCTTTAACAGCGTCTTTGGAACGTTTGTACTTGGGAAGTGCTTCAACAATGACATCACGTACGGTGTCGTCACAGATCAAGCGGTACTTTCGGGTCGAAAGAATCTCCGCAACGAACTCTGCCACAATGGATTCGTTGTCACCGGTCATCGCACATCCGTCCCCATAGGCATCTGAAGTCGTTCGATCAGTCTGGCATAGAACCGAAGGTTATGAATTGTGGCAAGCCTCAATGCCAGGGCATCCCCGATTCGAAACAGATGATGCAGATATCCTCGACTGTAAGAGCGGCAGCAGAGACAGTCGCATCGCTCATCAATTGGACTGGAATCCGAAAGCATGGATGTGTCCTGCATGTAGATGTATTTGTAGAACCCCTCCTCAGATTTCAGAGGGACATTCGTTGGTTCATTCCAGACATAGAGCCGAAGATGTCTTGCATCACGCGTAGGAAGAACGCAGTCGAAGAGTTGGTACCCCATGCGGAAGGCTCGAACAATGCTCTCCGGTTTGCCGATTCCAAGCGCGAATCGCGGTTTGTCCGCGGGAACGGTTTCGGCAACGAATTGAACGGACTCTGCAAGGCTGCCATCTGGTCGAACGGGATACCCACCATAGCCATAGCCGTCGAAACCGATCTCCATCAGCCGCTCAGCACACTCTCTTCTGAGCGACAGATCATCTCCCCCCTGCACGACCGCAAACAGCAACGGCCGCGAATCCGACTGCTTTTCCTGGAGAAGATGATCCAACTCGCGACGGCATTGACGCGCCCATTCAATCGTCAGGTCAACGCTGGTGCGTTGGACGCTGGAAGGACTCTCCGGATGCGTACAGTAATCGAGGCAGAAAAGAATATCTCCACCCAACCTCATCTGGTTTTGAACGCACTTGTCCGGTGTCAGAAGGATCTTCTTCCCACCCTTTTCGAGGCGATAGACAAATCCTCTTCGGGTGACGCTCCCAAGATCAGGAGACTTCGTCAGAAGCGAAAAAACCTGGAATCCGCCTGAGTCAATGGCCAACGGAGCCTGCCAGTTCATGAACGCATGAATGCCACCGAGTCGGGCGACCGTTCGCGCACCTGGCTTCGACATCAGGTGGAACAAGTTGACCATGATCGTTTTGATACCACAGTTTGCAACATCCTCGCTCCCAACAGAACGAACCACGGCACGGGTCGCATCCGGCAGAAACACCGGAAGATTGATCTCACCATGAGGAACTGTCAAAACGCTCAACGCCAAAACCTCTGACTGAGTTCACAATGGATTCGTTCTTCTACAGGCCAGGATCACTATAGAAGCTTTTCGGCGAGATGCAAGACGCATGAGTTTCCGGTGTTTGCACTCTGCATTGAATTTTCTCGCAAACTGACCTAGGATCAGTTGTGTCTGTAAGAATCCTTATCCGGATGGAGAGAGGATGAGAGACTGATGATTCAACTGAAATTCATCGTCGAGAAATGCCCTGACGGCAAGTTCCGAGCTTCGGCTATCGGCCAGGACATACATGTGGAAGTGGACTCCCCAGACCAGCTGCGTGATGCAATCGCGGAAGCTGTCAAGGAGCACTTCGAAGACCAGCATAGCAACATGGAGTTTATCATTGACCTGGTGATCAAGGTGCCAAAGAACTTCTTCCAGTACACTCCGAGCCTCAACTGATGATGAAACACTCAGGAGCCTTCATGAAATCTCAGCACCACCGCATTCAGACTCTCTGCTGTGGAACACTCGTGCTGCTGGTGCTTCTTGGTCTGACTGCACCGGTTCAGTCACAGGAACAAGCCCCCTTCCGAATTGCCCGACTGAGGTATGGCGGCGGCGGAGACTGGTACAGTAATCCGAGTTCCCTACCGAATCTGATGCGGTTCCTGGAACAGGAAACAGGACTCAAAACCGCCGCGGAAGAGAAGGTTGTGTCACTGACCGATCCCGACCTCTGGGACTACCCCTATGTGTACTTGACCGGACACGGAAGCATTCGGTTCACGCAGTCCGAAGCAAACCGCCTGAGGGAATACCTCCAACGCGGTGGTTTTCTGCATGCCGATGACAATTTTGGATTGGATGAGTTTTTTCGACCGGAGATTCGTAAAGTGTTTCCAGACGCAGAACTCGTCGAACTCCCTTTTGACCATGAGATCTATCGTATGTACTACAAATTTCCAGAAGGTCTTCCAAAGATCCATGAGCATCATGGCGGCCCTCCTCATGGCTACGGCATCTTTCTGGATGGACGCCTGGTGCTATTCTACTCGTTCAACACGGACTTGGGCGATGGATGGGAAGATCCCGAAGTTCACAACGATCCGGAGGATAAGAGACGTCAGGCACTTCAGATGGGTGTCAACATCATCCTCTATGCATTGACCCACTGACTGGAAAGAACGCAGTACTGA
>JAKQFZ010000286.1 GCA_029558215.1 Candidatus Omnitrophota bacterium | reverse complement strand
AGAATGTTGTGCTCATGTTACTGCGGCGCTGGATCAGCATTTGACTATCCCCATCCAGGGCAACCTCACCCAGACAGAGGTGTTTGGGACAGTGGTCGGCATGGCTGCGATGAATCAATCCATCCATTCGATCACCGGGGTGTTGGAGCATGTGCCTTGTGAGACATCACTCCGCTACCACCTCAAGAAACTCGATATGGACGAGTTGGAGGAGAAGAACACTGCGATTCTCACCCATATGGCAGACCAGGTTCTCAAACCCGGGAATGCGTATCAGCTTGCCATTGACTATACGAATGACCCCGTGCGACAAGAAGTTGTATCGGGGATTGCGGGTCAATCCGCCACCCTATCCGTTTGGGGTGTCCCTACTGTGGCATGCGCTTCGGGTTAACAGGAGGGTGTGAAGCCCACAGGACAACGCGGAGAAGAGCAGAACCCTGATCTGCTCCATCTGCAAGGGAAACGACGCCAGGGAGAAGCAAACGCTGAATCATCGAAAGGATCGTTATTGTGAACAAGTGAAACCAGGGTGCTACACTTGGGCCAAAAAGGCAAGGAATCAGGCTATTCCGATAGGATCACGGAACAGCAAACGGACGGACGGTTCCCGGTCTAAAGATGGCTCCTACAGCGTCACAGAGTCTCCTCGATACAGAACTTGGAAACCCGTATCCGCCCCTCAAACGAGGTATGGAGGTCGTGAGGCCGATAAACGGCGGAGACGGAACAGGATGTCCCAAGAAGCGAATGCCTGCCAGTAACAGGCAGGATAGAGGGAGTAACCTCAACCTGAAAGGGTGCTGACGTGGGACAGGTGTTTCACAGCAACGAAGGAGGTATACCCGTGAAAGTATGTCATTCAACGACGCCGCAAGGTGAGAAGCATACTGACGACGACCTCACCCGGCAATGGAATTCCATTGACTGGGAGAACGTGAGGTCCGACGTTAACAGGCTACAGACCCGAATTGCAAAGGCGACGCAAGAAAGAAAATGGAATCTGGTCAAACGACTCAGTTACCTGTTGACTCACTCGCACTCGGCAAAACTGCTCGCGGTGCGAATCGTCACGCAGAACAAGGGGAAACGCACCCCGGGTGTCGATGGCGAACTCTGGACAACCGCAGCAGTCAAGATGCGGGCTGCCCGCAGTCTCACCGACCGACAGTATCGAGCGCAACCACTCCGCCGCATCTACATCCCGAAACCTGGAAAGACGACGAAACGCCCTATCTCTATCCCCACCATGTACGACCGGGCAATGCAGGCGCTCTATGCACAGGCTCTCCAACCGATAGCAGAGACAACGGCAGACCCCCGCTCGTTTGGGTTTCGGCTCTTCCGATGTGCGCAGGATGCATCACGCTATGCATTCACCTGCCTCATGAGTCAAGGCTCGGCACCGTGGGTTCTGGAGGGCGATATCAAAGGGTGTTTCGACGCCATCGCCCACGACTGGCTCCGGGAGAACATCCCAATGGATCGGTCAGTGATGACCCAGTTCCTGAAAGCCGGATTCATCTTCGAGACGGCACTCTACCCTACGGACAAAGGCACGCCCCAGGGCGGACTCATATCACCTCTCCTCGCCAACATGACGCTTGACGGGATGGAGAAGATTCTCGTTGCACGACTTCCAAAGAGGAACGTGCACTTCATCCGCTATGCGGATGACTTCCTAGTCACCGCGCCGACGAAGGAGGTAGCAGAAGAAGCCCGGGATATCCTCCAGGAGTTCCTCGCAGAACGGGGTCTCGAACTATCCGGGGAGAAGACGGTGATTACCCATATTGACGACGGGTTCGACTTTCTTGGATACAACTTCCGGAAATATAAAGGAATGCTCCTGGTAAAGCCGTCTCGGAAGTCAATCAAGACGATCTCGGAAAAGATTGCAACGATTGTCAGAAAGGCACAAGCCTGGACACAAGACCGCCTGATTCTTGCCTTGAATCCGGTTATCCGGGGTTGGTCCAACTACCATCGCCACAATGCAGCCAAGAGGGCATTCGGGCTCCTTGACCGCTATGTATGGGCAGTTACCTGGAAGTGGGGTAAACATCGACATCCTAATAAAGGGCACAAATGGATAGCCCGGAGATACTGGCACCGGGAAGGGAACAGAAACTGGGTGTTTCGGACAGAAGAGAACACTCTCCAGCTGTTCGGAGATGTAACCATCCGGAGACACACGATACCCAGACTGAACGCAAACCCCTATCTCGACAGGATCTACTTCCTTGAGAGAAGGGAACGCATGAAGAGACAGACACCCGGGGTGCAACCCAACCGTTCTTTCTTTGCTCTGCCGCCCGATAACCGGGTAGTGGGACGCATGAGCGTACTGCGGTGAAAGCCGCACGGTGCGTTCTTGGAAGGGGGGGAGATGGTAACATCTCCTCCCTATTCGACTATTACGGGAAAACCACAGATGAGAACGAGTCATATATCCTCAGAAGCAAACGTAAGCAGTCGACAAACGAGTTTTACTCCTATGTCACCCTGTATGTGACCACCCGTGATCGGCAGCTGACCCTGGCCGTGTATCCGGT
>JAKQFZ010000279.1 GCA_029558215.1 Candidatus Omnitrophota bacterium | reverse complement strand
AGCTCTGCCATTCCGATATTTGTCGCAGTCAAGAGCCGGAAATCACTCTTCTTGGGTCGATCGTCACCCAACGGAAGATAACGTTTTTCCTCCAATGCTTTAATTAGCAGGCGCTGCAAATCATGGCTGAGATCACCAATTTCATCCAGAAATAACGTGTCTCCGTCTGCTGCGGCCAAGAGCCCATCCGTGTCCTTATTAGCCCCGGTGAAAGCCCCTTTCTTGTATCCAAAAAGCTCAGACCTCATGGTTTCAGGAATGTATTGCCCACAAGCCACAGCCGGCCAATGAGAGTCTTGCTGTTCTTTGCGGAATGGACTATGCAACCGGATCCACCCTGCGAGAGTCGTCTTTCCCGTGCCCCGCTCCCCAAGAATCAACACGGGAACATCGAGCTGAGCAAACCGGCGCGCCTCGATGAACACTTGACGCATTCTCTCAGTTTTGAATTTCCCGGGATCCCAGACAACCCCCTGATCTTCTGTTGCCAATTCTCTAGGATGTGCAGCTTTGTAAACCTTATAAAAGGTCTCAATCCCCAATTCCACAGGAACCACGGCAGGACGGCCACGTCGCTCTGCTTTTCGATAGGATTTGATCAGCTTAAATGGCGGCTCGACAAATCCGGTCTCGGCCATCAGCACCCAAATGGTCTGCATAGAAGGAGTGCCAGGACTTATGTGGATCAGAAGTTCCCGGTCAGTATATCGTTTTCGAATACTTGGAATTGCCAATCGCAAGAACTCAAAAATAGCGCGATGGTCGGTTGGATCCTCGCCTTTCCAGGGTTCTAGGTGAATACGTAGATCTCTACGACTTTCCCGAAGCGTACTAAGAGTCTCATGCACCGCTTGCCTTTCACGATCATTTTCCCAATTGTCCGCCTGACGATGCAGAAGGACGATATCGCTGATCTGGCCTGCGTATGGCGACTCTTCATCGAAAAGTACGGTCAACGTTGGGCCTGGAACAGGTTTGCCTTCGACCAATCTGTATGTTGTCTTGCCCCCTTCCCGTTCGAACGGATCGTTGTTCACGGCTACCCAGGAAACGAGGACCGGACCTCCGGATTTCATCCATTTCCTCCGCTACTTTATAAGTCACGGCCAATCTTGCCAGAACTGCAAGTTAACTGTTTGTGATTGCCAGCACCTCATTGACCAATTGGTCAATGTTTCTCCTCAGACTATGCCGGCTTCTTCCGCGTATAAGAAATCGTAGTGGCCTTACACCTACGTTTGGTCTGATCGACGAATCCCAGCGTGAACTTGCCCTCCGGTTTCTGGTAGATATCCAAGCCACGTCCTAAGAGAATCCGCCATTCATCGATTTCTATCCACCGATCATGCAGGTTCTGATCGAATTCATAATTGAATTGGATACCATTAAACAACAGGCTGCTTTGCAATTCTTTCAGTTTCGACTCTAACTCCATCTCTTGCAGAGAGGACTCACCACATGTCACTAAAGTCAATCTGACCTCGCCTGCGCCGGCTTCAATCACTTCGCAGAAATTCATGAAATTATAGATCTGATAATCGAATCGGACGAATGGATCCACCACCCGGATTTGGCGGACGCCACGGAGATAGGGGCCAAACAACTTTTCGTAAGAGACCCCCGTCTGTCCGTTGGCCAAGTCGATAGTGGTGGCGGTGGGCTCGCGATCGGGTGAGAGTGGATCGACGCGGGTGTTTTCCGGTTCGATTTCTGGTTTGACCTCCGGATGCAACATTTGGAACTCATCCGGCTTCTCGCTGCGGATGGTCACCCACTTATACTCCTGATCCAGTTTGGCCAGCTCGTCCCGAATCTGCTGTCGCATGCGCACCGCCGGGTTGACGCAATACTCGATGAATTCCTCATCGGTCAGCACCAGATCGGGGAAGAGGAGCTTCAGGAAACCTTCCGCCAACCTAGCCACAGCCTTGTTGTCCCGCATGTCCTCGCATTGGGGCAAGCGGAGGCTGTGGGACACATAGTCGGCATATTGCAGATCCACGCGCAACTGATGCAACGCCTCACTGAAGAAATCGCCCTTGAATCCGAGGTCCTTGGAGGGTGTATTTCGAGAGATCCGCTGCATGTACCAGCCTTCAATCAAGCCGTGGAGCCGATCGATGAACGCCGACTCCTGCAACGAGGTGGGCAGCTCCTTGAAGATGCCGTTGCTCTCGTACATGGGCCGACGATCGGCACCGAGGGTGATATTCCCCAACATCGCAAAGCCCGATTCTGATGTACCCATGTCGCCGGTCGCCCGACGGTACCGGCCGCTTTCCAGGTACATCTTCAGTGCAGCCATGGCCTCCCCAGCCGTGTCGGTGTGGATCTTCTGCACTTCGTCCACCACCACCACATCATAGCGGGGAATGAGTCCAATCTGTTTGGTATTGCTGTTGAAAAAGAGCGCCGGGGCCGAGAGCTTACCGCCTGGGATCACGGCGGCATACCGGCTGATATTGTCGAACACGAACGATTTTCCGGTTCCCTTCGGGGCCAGTTCCACCATGTTTACTCGCGGCTGTACCAACGGGATGATCCGACTGAGCAAAAGCATCTTTTGCGGCAGTGACAACACGTCTGGATTGAATTGGCAACTGGACACGAGGAGATCGATCCACTCCAACAAACTGAACTGTTTGCGACCGGCTTTGTAGTATTCCAGATCCACGCCCGGGCTCTGAAATGGTTTGAAGTCCACCATCCAGATTTGCCCCTTCAGCACCTCTTCCCCGTCAGGCGGCACATAGCGAAGTGAACCCAATCCCCACATGCCGGTTTTCAACAGCATGGGATTGTTGTCGACGATGTTCTTCTGAATCATTGCTGCATTGACATCCAACACCGGGATGCGCAGTTCGTGCGTGTTCTTCTCCAGGTTGACGTCAACCCGAAAATCGTCGATGATTTGAACCTCCTCCTGCTCCTTCAGCCGGTTCAACAGAAGGTTCTTGTCTGCCTTTTGGGGTAGATATTTGGACACGATTTGAACGACCTGCTCCCGGCCTTCGCCAGTCAGCGCTTCATCGCTGAGAAACTGACTAATGATCCACTCCCCGACGTAAACGGGGATGGCCCTCGCGCCGAGCCCTGCCTGGGACATCAATCCTTTGTTGATGGCCACTTCTCCGTAATAGTCCCTGGCTTTTTTCTCAAAAGACTTCATGTGGCACCCGCCTTCACTTTAGATCTTTTAAACTGAATCCGCCCATCTGCGCGGATCGGAATTCAACCTGCAGCGGCAGCTCGAGGGTGTGCCGCTCACCCTCAATCTCATAGTCCAACGCAAGCTGAAGAATTCCCCTTCCCAATGCTGACTTTTTGAAATACATGGAAGCAGCGATCTGGCCACTCTGCTTTCCCTCGAGATCTAGTGGTTCAAACTTGACAAGATCCGTTTCCGGCTGCACGACACGGATCTCCAGGACTCGCACCCTCTGACTATTAGGATTTGAGATCTCGACCGCCAGGGTGGTCAGCCTTTGGACATAGAAAACAATGGGAACTGGCAGATCAAGGAACCGGGCGGCCAGGTCTTTGATGGCCGGTCGCACAGTACGCCACACCACCCAAGGGACGATGATCTCTTCCGGGGTGGCGCCTCCATGCAAGTATCCTTTGGCCTGCTTGGGCAGCTTCACGGTGTTGTGGCCTTTGGGGATGAAAAAGCAACGATCTTGCACCTTGGCAATAGGAGGTTGGAACCGATACCCGAGGCCCCAGAGATTCTGAGGCACGTTCTGCGCCTCATCCGCACCAACTTCCGCAAAGCGGTGATTGGCCTCGGTGAATATTTTCTGCACAACCTTGGAGTCCAAAGTCTGTTTCTCCTCTCCCAATACCCGGCACGCGCCGTGGTCGGTCAAGGCATAAAGGGAAAACTGGTCGATTGGTCCGCCCCAGCGTTTGTAGAGATCGACGACCGTCTCCTGCAATTTGACGAAGAGGAGGTGCAGCTTCTCCTCGTGGGTGGCATTTTCCGATTCCACATCGGCGTGCAGGAGTTCATCCGTCGAGAGAAAGTTAAAGATTACAACGCTTGGTTCCTGGGACAGTTGACAGTCACTGAGTTCTTTAAGGCTCGAAACATAGACGATTGCTCGTTTTCCCCACTCTTGCTGGGCGCGCAGTTCAACAATCGCCCGATAATCCTGGTTCGAGTCATCCCAACCGCCGCTCAACAGCAGGGGCTTGCAGAGAGCAGTGTGGCTTGGGAGCGGCGCCAGCCGCCAACCGGAATCCACCTGGTGTAGGCCGGCCACGCGGAGGGCTTCGCTGAGATGCCGCCAGTAGATTGCAGGCAGACCATCCAGCAGGACAATCAAGGCAAGCGCATCAGCGCTCAGCCGATCCCGCAGCGAACTGAGCACATGGGTCAGACTCACTGATGCCTGCTGGTGCAGCGTGGAATATTGGCGGAGGTACCAATCAGTGAAGTGACCGGCCTGCTGTTCCACCTCAGCGTCGAACACCTTCGCTTTCGTTTGCCAATGCCGGTAAGGCATATAGTCGCGGATCGCCCAGCGGATCCACTCTTCCACTCCCCACTGATCGGATGACTGAGGCAGTTGGGGTCGGGGAGGCGCGATGAGACTGTCAAGTTGCAGCAGGCTCGAAGTTCCCACTTCAGGGCAACTTTGAAATTTTCGCCTCACCGCCTCAACATCTTCTCGTTTCACTGGGAAGACGTCTGCAGCCAGAATCTCCTTCATGTGCCGGAACTCAGTGCTCAGCAGGCCTGAAGTCGCGTCCAGGATCCGCTCAAAGTCATCACTGTTCTTGATGGATTTGCCGATTTCCGCGAGAAACAACTCAATTTGAGTCTCAGCCTGCTGCTTTGTCTTCCCGTGAAAGGGCATCCCATTCAGTATCCCTGCTGGTATCGAACGCAACTGGTTGGCGCGATGCAGCGGCACCACAAACTCCAACAGCTTGCTGGGGTAAGTTCCCAACAGAGCCCAAGCGGTTAGTTCCTGCCAGATCGTGTCTAAATCTTGCGAGAGCCGGATGCAGATGTCTTTGATCCAGCTGATCTCCGTCTGCTCCGCCCACCATCCACATTTCACCTCTAGGCACTTTCGCACAATCGGGTGCTGGCTGAAGGCGTGAGATGTTTCGGGCCGCGTGAGCACTTGAACCAGGGTGGGAATATGTTCCTCGGCAATCGCGACCGTGTTGAATATCTTCCCGAGCAGATGGGACAGGAGTGCATCCTCGAACTCGACCTTCGTTTGCTGTCGAATGTGGAGGTCCAACAAGTGATTCTCGACGATGTTCTCCGGAGTGAGCCAATCTGGCACGTGGACGTTCCAGCGTTCGGCCAGGATCTCCAGCGGGCCGTACTCTGAAAAACTGTGTGGAATGCCTGTCTGCTCCAGGAACCGCCGCAACCACCAGCCGTGCTTCTCCTGGCGGATTGAAATGACCAGGTCCTGATCTTTCGCCGTCTGTTGCCGAATCAGCTCGCATGCCCGGACATAATCACGGTTGGACTCCAAAACGAAACCGGAGGCGGGATCTAAAGGCAATTCCGCCCCGACCAGGCGCACTCGAATCGTTGGACTTGCCATCATGGTGAGATCATTCCTTCTCTGTCTTGCGCTCCAACACTTTTACAATTGTCTCTTCCAATTCAGTGGCAACTCCCTTCGCCAGAAATCCGCGGCGGACACCCTGTTTGAACAGGGACCGCACCACTGCGATGAATCCAGCTGGATCCTCAGGGAAGATGAAACTCGCTTTGACAACGCCGAGCAGATCTTGAGCCACTGTCAGTTCATATTTCTGTGTCTTGTCGACGATTTCCAGGTTCACCGGAGCACTTTTATTCCCCTCTCCGTCCACTGCGCGGATGCTTACTTTCACGTTGGGACGGCCACCCAACAAAGCGAAGAGATCCAGAGGCTCATGGACCGTCAAGGTTTCAGTACCCTTTTGAGGATCTCTCTCGATCGTGTAGGTGATAGCCGTCGCTCCTGCGGGTATTTCCACGGTGACTGTTTGGCCAGACTGAATCTCATGCACCCCGGACTGGATGGAAGGCTGCGGCACTTCTGCCTTCAACTCATCGATCAGGGATTTTGCCTGGCGGAACTTAGCCGCCAGATCCTGGGCGTGCAGGGAAGTCCATTCCA
>JAKQFZ010000272.1 GCA_029558215.1 Candidatus Omnitrophota bacterium | reverse complement strand
GGGAATGGCTCCGTTACGTGGAAGAAGTGGGTAAGGCGATGCGACTTGTGTTTCTTGGTGCTCCAGGTGTTGGGAAAGGGACCCAAGCGGACAGGGCTGCTGTTAAGTTTCGCGTCTGTAAGATCTCGACCGGTGATCTCCTTCGAGAGGCGGTTCGCAACAAGACTTCGCTTGGCCTTGAGGCAAAGGGGCACATGGATCGAGGAGGGTTGGTGCCGGATTCGGTGGTTATCGGACTCGTACGGGAGAAGCTGAATGATTCGTCCAGCGCTGCTGGGTTTATCTTGGATGGATTTCCGCGCACGGTTCCTCAGGCTGAAGCTCTCGCTAGTGTGTTGAATGAACGGGACGAGCACCTGGATTGCGTCGTTAATTTCGAAGTACCTCGAGAGGAAATTGTCAAACGTCTGAGCGGGCGTCGAAACTGTCCAAAGTGCCAAGCGACGTATCATGTAGACTTTGCCCCATCGAAGATGGGAACTGCCTGTGAACGGTGCGGTGAAGTCTTAACCCAGCGCAGCGATGATCAACGGGAAGCGATTGAAACGCGTCTCCGCGTGTATGAAGAGCAAACGGCACCGTTGATTGGTTTTTATGAAAAGCAAGGTTTGTTATCGCGTCTTAATGGCGCCGAGTCAGTGGATGCTGTCTATCACAGTCTTATCCGAACGTTGGCGGCACACTAGACGGCATGATCATTTTAAAAACGCCTGCTGAGATTGAAGTGATGGCACAGGCGTCAAGGGTTGTTGCTGAGGCGCTGGACATCGTGCGGAAGGCAGTCCAGCCTGGGATCACCACGGAAGAACTGGATTCTATCGCGGAACAGGAGATACGGGGAAGAGGAGCACTTCCAGCATTCAAAGGCTATCGTAACTATCCGAGGACTCTTTGTGCATCCGTCAACGATCAGGTCGTTCACGGGATCCCTTCAAAGCGAAAACTAAAAGAGGGGGATATCATTGGGTTGGATCTTGGAGCGATCGTCGGAGGGTTCTATGGTGATTCTGCAGTGACTGTTGCCGTTGGATCGATTTCTGAAGCCACAGAAAAATTAGTTCAAGTGACCAAAGAGGCTCTTCATTTGGGTATCACGCAGGCCATAGTCGGGAATCGTTTATCGGATATCTCGTTTGCCGTTCAGCAGCATGTTGAATCATCAGGGTTTTCAGTTGTGACCGAATTTGTTGGTCATGGGATTGGGCGACAATTACA
>JAKQFZ010000258.1 GCA_029558215.1 Candidatus Omnitrophota bacterium | reverse complement strand
GATAACTGTATGGTGGATAGTTGGCGATGTCCGTAGGGTTTGGGACACATCCATGCTCTTCTGACCAGTCGAGGGGCAGATCCGCATCATAACCCCAACCATCCACATGAACCAGACCATCCCGCGAGGCCAGGATATGCGTCCAGCCCCCACTGGCTGACGTGGAAGACCACTGCTTTGGCACCTCGATATCTGGAAAATGGCCAACTACAGCGATTTGTCCTTCGTCTAGCATCCCCGTGTGGATCGCCGGCCCGGGCTGGAATCCACACTCTGGGGTCGCCGTGTTTGTCGGTCTGGGCGTAGAAGTCTCTTGGACCGAGTACGCATTCAATGCACAGAACAGCATCAGACTCAGACTGGCAAGCATTATCAAAGGAAGTAATGGTCTTCTCATTCTACACCCTCCATGTGTTGGTGGCATTCTCGGATTCGGTCTGCGCAAGGGGGTGTGTGACAGTCATCCGGCCAGTCCGTCTGTATCTTGCGAAACGTCTCAACTGCTGCCTTGAAGTCACCCACAAACATCTGACACTCCCCCATCGAGTACAAACACATCGGATGCAGATCTATGCCGAAGAAGGAATCATCATTCTTGAATCGTGTGAGAAGATCCTGGAAAGCCCGAATTGCGTTTCCGTAATCCTCCACTCCCCGATAGGCTTCAGCCAGAAGGAAACTTGCCGAAGATGCTGTGGCACGATCCTGTTCATCTCCCCTGTCTATGGTCAACAGTATCTCCAAAGCAGCAGGATAGTTGTGCCATTTCTGCTGCTGTATTTCTCCCATCATCAGGAGCGTTCGACCGCGTTCATAATCGCCCAAGACAACGTCTGTGGCAGATATCAGCTCCGCCATTGCGGCGTAGGCTTTCTCGAAGGTCTCGCGTCCGCTCTTTGCCCGCTCGAACAGGATCGCCGCCATGTTCATCCGAGCACGGCCGACTAGTTCGCTTTGGGGATACTTCTCAACAAAGCGTTGATACGCCCGAATCGCCCGAATCTCATTGTCTTTCTGCACGCCACCTTTGCGGAGTCCTGCGGTCAGCGAGGCGATACGGTATGAGTCTCGCTCTGCGTAACGAGAATCGGGATAGCGT
>JAKQFZ010000239.1 GCA_029558215.1 Candidatus Omnitrophota bacterium | reverse complement strand
CCAAAGCTTGAGCATGAGACTTCCGTTGTCATTTCCGGGCTTGGGATTCTGAAGGAAGTTGTTGTACTCCTCGCCCAGCGAAGCCAGTGCCTCACCGATCTTCGGTTCGTAGAGGGAGATGATCTGCCCAGGGGACATCTTCGTGACGTCGATACCCTCTCCCAATGCGTCGGGTTCCACAGCAGTGTAGTAGTACACCACAGCGTTTTGCATGGCACCCAGCGCACCACGGGTCGTGGCAGGCAGTGCTTTCAGACGCTCCAGGAGATTGACACCCCAAGCAGTAGAGCTGGAGTTACCACCCCAAAGGTCTTTCGCGAGAGCCGTAAGCTTCTCAACTTCCTTGCGATCGAAGAAGGAGGAAGGGATTGCGGTGGATCTCTTCGCGAAAGAGATGATGTCTCGAATGATGTTCTTCGAGCCTTGATAGTCACCGTCGAACGTGTTGGTGTAGAAGCGGAAGTTGTTCAGAGCATGGATGAAGCGGTTGTAGCGAACCCTGCCCGAAGAATCGGTCGCCGCCTGCATGTAGCGCTCAATCTCTTTGAACTTGAGTTCCATGATCTCTGCAGCCTTGTCATCTTTGTACGCTTCGAACGCAGCGGCTTGCTTGGGATCAGTCCGATCCTCCAACCAGGGAGGCGGACGCACGTTGCCGCGCGCAGTGTCGTAGGCTTTCTTGTGGAGGCCCATTCGTTCTGCGAACATGTGCGTGCTGTAAATCGGAGCCCCAGCAGAATTGGTCTCCAGCATTTCAGGGTCCATAACCAGCTGGATTTCAAGCTGTTTGCGCTGAAGGTTCTTCTGCGGGAAGATCATCCCCACCGAACCCAAGAGCGACTTGGTGAGTTCCGCCGCCCGCATGAGCTTGTCGGCAACGCGGCCTGCAATCGAACGCGCAGTCCAACCTTTGTTGTTGCTCAGGAGACCGCGACCAGACGGCATTGGGGAGAGACCCATGCGGCCGCGCGAGCCATCGTCGAAGATGATGCTTGCAAGACGCTCGAACTCCCGGGCTTGCGCCTTGAGTTCAGGCATGGCTACGACTTGATTGCCGCGAGCGGTTTCGAAGGTACCGATGTCACCCTCGGCGATCATACTCATTGCTTGTGTCTTTACCAGATCGAAGAGGTCCGATCGATCCAAAGGGAGGCCAGCATTCTTCGCACCGATCGAGGCATGGTGCAGCATGGAAGAGATGAAGTTGTTGATGCCTTCTGAGTCTGAGCCTTCCCCTTCGCTGGGGGTATCCTCATCCCTCTTCTGGCCCATCTGGGCAACGGCACGCATGCCGGCCATACCCACGATGGCAGCCACTTGGGACTTTGCCTGGGGGTCATTCAGAAGGTTCTTCCGATCCAAGACCAGAAGACCCATGGGAACGTTGTGAGTCTGACCGGAGGCATCGTCGTACAGACGAGTCTTCATGCTCGCTTTGTCCATGCTGTACAAACGACGTTGAGTGGTCTCCATGATGGAGTCGAGTGTGGGGGTGACCCGTTGCGCGTAGGAGTTCGAAGGTTCAGCCGCCACCGTATCTGCCGTGCGCTCTGCCAACGCAGGAGAAGACTGGGCGGAGTTCATCCGATTGCCTTCAACTGTATCGAGCAGATTCTGCACATTGGCCATACGACCTTCCCAATTGGTGCCATCTTCTTGCGGAAGAGCGGACATGAAGTCCGGCACAGCACCGGCAGGACCAGCTTCTTGCTGAACCTGCTCATTCCAGGGGATTTGTTCTTGAAGCGAGGGGACTGGGCCCCCGGTCTCCGGATCGATGGCAGGCTGCATGAGTGCAGTCGGCGGGTAAGGGGCCTGATTGAGTGCTGCAGCCTCTGCGGGATTGCTGATGTTCGGGTATTCCGAACCTTCAGGCACGATCAGTTCCGGAGCCTCCTGCGGAGAGGGTACTGAGACCCTCGCACGCGGATCACCCACAATTTCAGGCGGG
>JAKQFZ010000222.1 GCA_029558215.1 Candidatus Omnitrophota bacterium | reverse complement strand
CGAGAGCAATAGCCTGGTTCATTTCACCGAGAAGACACTTGCCGACTACGTCAAGCTGGCTCGTCTGCTGGACAACGTAACGGGTATTCACATTCTGAACTATCCGGTCGCGGCAGGCAGTCCCACTGAGCCGCTTGAACTTCTGGTCTTTGCCTGGAAATACGGAGCAGACGTTTCGGGGAGTATTCAACAGACATTCCTGTGCCCCTATCTCTTCGAAATGTACTCAATTCAGGCGGAAACCACAGGAAAGTCTCTGGAAGAGGTCTTCCGAGGCGGTGTGTTTCTGATCAGTCCTTTGCGCTTTCCCGCACATGAAGCCGAACAGCTGATGTACTTCCATGACAAGGGACTGCGCGTCTGGATGGCCAATATGATTACCGCCGGAGGCACTGGACCGGTGACCCTTGCTGGATGCGTTGCTTTGAACATTGCCGAAGCGATCTTCATGGGAATTGTCAACCGAACGCTTTTCGGTGACAGGGAATGGCGACTGGACTGCAACATTGCTCCGATAGACATGCGTACGATGATTCAGCCGTATGGGCGACCCGAAATGCTCTTGGCAAACCTGGCAACACTGCAGATGGCACGGTATTACCGTATTGCTGGTGGAGGGCACTGTGGCCTGACGGATGCAAAGATTCCATCACAGGAAGCAGGATCGCAGAAACTGCTTACAGCTCTGCCATGTGTTCTGGCGGGAGGCGGCAACATTGAACCCGGGCTGCTTTCCATTGACGAGGTCTTTTCACCGATCCAGATGATCATTGACGCCGAAGTGGTGGGAGCAATACGAAGGGTGCTTGCGGGTTTTGAAGTCACTGAAGAGACTTTGGCGGTGGACGTGATCAACGCGATTGGCCCGGGAGGTTTCTTCACAGCGACAGAGCATACAGTCGCCCATTTTCGAAAAGAGCAGTGGGAACCAAGCGTATGGTCTCGGGAGATGGTTCAGACATGGTTGAGCCAGGGTGGAAAGACTGATGTGGATCGCGCCTTGAACATCTGGAAAGATATCATGACAAAGCCCGACCTCGAACCTGGGATCACACCCGAAACAGAGCATCGGCTTCGGAGTGTCATTGAACAGGCAAAACGAGGGATCAGCAAGAAGGCAGTCTAGAGTCAGTCCAAGAGAGACGGTATCTCAATGCGTCCAATCGTCGAGTGTACGAACGTCACCAAGAGCTACGCCCCGCGGGAGCACCTTTCGAATCTCAGCGGTTGGCAAGCGTGGTGCCGCCTTCGAATGGGAACACGAAGACGCGAACCATTTGACGCACTCAAGAACGTCTCCTTCAGTGTTCATCCTGGGGAGGCCGTTGCAGTCATCGGCGAAAACGGCTCCGGCAAGACGACTCTTCTGAAGTTGATTGCGGGAATCAGCGAACCGAGTGCGGGAAGCATAGCCGTTGGAGGTCGCGTGGGAAGCCTTCTGGAAGTGGGCGCGGGGTTCCATCCTGAGATGACAGGCAGAGAGAATATCTTTCTCTCTGGAGCGATTCTCGGGATGACCCGAAAGCAACTGGAAGAACGTGTTGAGCAGATCGCCCAGTTTTCCGAACTCGATGAGTTTCTCGATGTTCCGGTGAAGTTCTACTCATCGGGGATGTTTGTCCGGTTGGGTTTTTCGGTAGCGATCCATTGTCTTCCTGAAGTGCTCTTGCTGGATGAGATCCTGGCGGTTGGCGATGAGCACTTTCAGAAGAAGTGCATTCGAGCCATTGAGGCCTTTCTCCAAGATGGGGGAACAATCCTGTATGTCTCTCATGATTTTCGTTCTGTCCGCATGTTGTGTCCGAGGGCTTTGGTTCTCAGTGATTCCGAACTGATTTTCGAGGGGGAGACGGAAGGTGCGATTTCAAAATATCACCACCGACTCTGGCAAAAACATCACGTCGGGCCAGGAATTCCAACAGAAACAGTTTACCGGAATCGGTTTGGGAACTTCGATGCGAGAATTCTCAATGTCCGAATCCTTGATGGCCAAGGATCAAGCAAGCGGGAATTCGACATCGGCGACACGCTTCAGGTTGAGGTTGACTACCGGGTTGAAAGGCCGATTGGCGAATCCACACTTGGTTTGATTACTCGCGACACGGGAGGAAACTTGCTCCACTCATGCAGCACGGTGCTCATGGGAACAGAGATCCCGACGACGATTGGAGAGCATCGGGTTCGGTTTGGGCTGAGTCAGATGAACCTGAGAGTTGGACTCTACGATATCACGGTCGCTTTGAGCTCAAGCATAGTCAGTACCCACTTTCCACATGACTGGAGAAAGTACATCTACGACATCTGGTATCGCATGGACACCTTCCAGATTCTCCCAAGCCAGATGGAGGCAAAGAGGTGTGACGGTTTTGCTGACATTGGCGTGCATTGGGCTTAACGCCTCTTCATGTTGTCCGTGTGGACTCAGATGCTTGGGAACCCGACGTACCGGAATGTGAATGAGGCGAGTGCCAGAACACAAGAAGCGCCCAGGTAAAACCCAGGAGCATCAAGACCGCCGCAACGCCGTAAAGAAGCATATCCCGCTGAATACTGGTCATATCCTCAGCAATGTACCCAATGAGCATGTTACCTCCGATAAAGGCGAAGGCAAGAAGCGTTTCCTTGCTTCCAAAAATGCGACCGCGAAGATGCTCTGGAACGATTTCCTGAAGCCACGTATCTGAGGCGATCATGATCGGCGCGACAAAGACGCCTGCCAACAGTGCCATCAAATCCATCTTCAGAAACGCCTGCATCGTTCCCTCTCGCGCGCCGGAGACCAGAGACCAGACAAAGGGAAGACTCAGACAACCGGTCAGGAAGAATGAGACCCCAATGAGTTTCTCTCTCGGATGACCGTGTCCCCACCAGGAAAGGATCAGAGCTCCCACTATCGCTCCCA
>JAKQFZ010000210.1 GCA_029558215.1 Candidatus Omnitrophota bacterium | reverse complement strand
AGAGAGCCAGACTGACCTTCGTACCCAATACACTTGGGATTGAAACTGATGTGGATGTCTCCACCGAGAAGCTCCTGAAAGGTCTTCTCAATGAGGATGCAAAGCTGTTCGAGGATCAAGTCCCGCTATTCGACCTCGTTGAAGGAAACGAGGATGAAGGGGCAGACGAAGCGACGATGGAGCTTCTGCAGGAGATCGACAGAAGTCTCTCCGGATTCAACCAAGTGGCGAAAACACATTCATGGCTTGGGGAGGCAGGACTGAACGCCGAGTCAAGTCTGATGGACGAAGCGGATCAAGCCCGACAAACGGGTGACAACAGCGTCGAGGTCTCCCTCGCTGATTTCGTCTGCGATGCGGTACGACTTGACGGTGGGCGAGTGACTGGAAAGACGGATGACGACGTTTTCCTGCTTCATCTGCCTCCACAATGGTTGTATGGTCTCGATGATATTGCAGGCTACGATTCATCGGAAAGGATCGTGCGCCTCACAAACAGGATTGATATTACGACGGATGACAAGGGACGTTCTGTCGGATTCATCGGAAGAGCACATCCACTGGTGCGACGTGCATTGGATCGTGTGCGGAATCTGTCGTTCGGTGGCGACGCAGTGCGCGGTCAAGATCAACGGGTGTCTGTGGTCAAAGCAGATGTCCCTGAGTCTCAGATTCTCTTCACCTTCCTCGGACGCGTATCCAGCAAGATTGGTCGTGAGTACGAACGAGTGCTTGGTGTGCGTATCTCACAGTCGAGGGCAAGCGCATTCCTTCCCACACCTGATGGATGGATGAAGCTCACGGATATCTCAAAGGCTATTCGCACCACGAGTATCTGGGAGAAACAATTCAAATCTTGGGCAAAGGGTCTTGAGGGGAAGGCGAGGGAGGATGCCATTGCAGGGTTTGGGTCGATTGCGTCAGAGTTCATGGAGGATCGGAAAAAAGAACTGGTTCAGGATCGGGAAAACCTCGGCTCATGGATCAAGAATCGTGCTGATGAGATTACGGGGTCGGTGATAGATCAGATCGAGCAGACAGATATTTTCAAGTCGGTACCAGAAAATGGGGGCACCAAGAATGTATCGCCATCATGGAGATCTCTTGAAGACCCAGTCGAGCGGCTCGCGGCGTTCCATGCTGATCGGTCAAAATCCCCTGCGGTGCGAAGTGAAGCTGATGGTGTGGTTCGGCTTTACAAGCAAAGAATGAAAGATCTCACGGATCGCTCAACATTCAGCGACGCTGAAATCATCCCGCTCGGAATGCTGATGATCGTACCGGAGGATCGCCATGGCTCTTGATCTCTCCGATCTCCAGTTCCACGGTCCTGCGTTCCCTGAACCGTTCGTCAAGTTCGAGCTTGAGAAAGAACTCTCGAAGCTCAACCTACTTTCGAAAACCACAGGGAGCGAAGGGGAGGAGCTTGACGGGCAGTGGGATACCTATCGTCGGAAGCTCCGTATGATGAGCACCATGGGTGGTGCCCTGCATGTCCAGAGTCATGTGGTTGAGCCAATTCTTCAACTCCTCGGTTACTCGACGTTTGAGAGTTCGGAGCCAATCAAAACTACGGAAGAACAGGCCTCAGGGGAATCAGGCGGTGTTCTGCTCGTGTCAGATGATGGGAAATCGAAACTCCGATTGTGGTCTGCCTCGTACGATGAAGACTTGTACGCTCCGACGAAACGAGGGAGGGCGTATCGGTTCAGTCACCTTCGGATCGC
>JAKQFZ010000185.1 GCA_029558215.1 Candidatus Omnitrophota bacterium | reverse complement strand
ATGGTCACCTTGGTGCCACGCATTGCAGGCGCTCGAGCGATGTTCATCTGCCAACCGGTCGGCACAGGGACATGAACCCTTGGTGCCCGCTTGATCCCCAATGGCCAGAAGAGTATAAGTTGAAAATCATTTGCCGCTGATAGAGAGCGGACTCTGATGAGAGGTGCAGACAATGCTCACAAGAAATGACCCTGTTGACAGGTGTTGTACCGTTCATGGTGGTCGCTCTTGGGTGTGGCTGTTTTCCCTTGTGTTTGTGGCGTTTATGGCTGTGAATGCTGATGCGCAGCTGCCACAGAATGTTCAGAAGGCAGAGCCTCCCCGCGACCGACTTCAGGAAGCTCTGCAGTCCGCCGACGTGAAGCCGTTGGGAGAAGGCAAGTTTCAGATTGGAGCCGTTGTCATCGATCAGCAGGAGAAGTGCGTTCGCGTTCCAGGGCGCGTCAACATGACCCAAGGTCCCATAGAACTGCTTGCCTGCGCTCCTGGTGGAAGAACTCACGAATCTGTGCTGGTGTTGGACGTCGAGCCGATCCATGTGCAAACCGGACTGCTTCTGATCGGTCTGCAGCCCGGTCAAAGCGTTCGGATCGAAGGCGATCCGGTTGTACCCAAGGGAAGTGCCGTTGTGGTGGATGTGACTTGGGAACTCCAGGGAGTCAAGTCCGAGTACCGCGGTGAAGATCTTGTTCTGGAAGTCAAGTCCAAGGAGACCATGCCTCGAACGTACTGGGTCTTCACCGGATCACAGATCAAAGACGGACAGTTCATGGCTCAGGAAGAAAAGTCCATTATCACCACCTATCGCTTTCCTTATACGATCATTGACAACCCACTCCCGTCAGGCACGGATGATGAGACGTACGTTGCCAATACCGTGGTGCTGCCACCTGTTGGAACGCTGGTTACTCTGATTCTCAGCGCCGCCGATGGAAAGGAGAAGCGTGATGAGGAACGGTAGCAGTTTGGTTCTCTTTTCTGTTTTCATGCTCAGCGTCTCAGGATGGTCTGCGGAACCAGGAGCCACGCCCACAGCCAAGTCGGGCATTGATCGCGCCCTTCAATGGTTCCAGACTCAACAACAGACTGATGGTTCCTGGGAGAAGGACGTTGGGATCACGTCACTGGTAGTAACGGCGATGGCTCGTTCTCCTCGGAAATACAGGGAAGCCGACGGTCCGTTCATGCGCAAGGCAGTCAAGTACATTCTCGATGCCCAGAAACCCGACGGTGGAATCTATGAAATGCAGTTGTCTGCCTACTGCACCAGTGTTGCCCTGATGGCGCTGAGCAGTCTGGAAAATGCCTCCTACGAGATGAATATCAAGCAGGCGCAGCAGTATCTTCTCGGACTTCAATGCGACGAAGAGGAAGGATATTCAACCGACGACCGATTCTACGGCGGTGTTGGCTATGGCAATGATCTGAGACCCGATTTGTCCAACCTGCAACTGGTTTTGGAAGCACTCAAAGAGTCCGACACGCCTCAGAATGCCGAAGTCTGGAGCAGGGCGATCTCTTTTCTCCAGCGCTGTCAGAACCGATCGGAGTCAAACGATCAGGCTTGGGCGGGCAACGATGGAGGTTTTGTCTATGATCCGGGTCACTCCAATCAAGACATCCCTTCGTCCTATGGCTCCATGACCTACGCTGGCGTGAAGTCCTACATCTACGCGGGACTGACACGCGACGACCCGAGAGTGAAGGCAGCCTACGACTGGATACTGACCCACTATACGGTAGAGGAAAATCCCGGCATGGGTCAGGCGGGACTCTTCTACTACTATCACACTTTTGCCAAGACTCTTGCCGTGCTTGGCGATTTGGAAATCACGTTTCCCAGTGGTGAAAAACGCGTATGGGGCACAGATCTTTCCGAGAAACTGTTGTCACTTCAGAAACCGGAAGGGTATTGGATCAACGAGCAGAGTAGTCGTTGGTGGGAAAACAACAAAGTGCTGGCGACCTGCTATGCGGTGCTGGCTTTGGTGGAGACGTCTCGCGCCTACGGTTGGTAGACGGGATGTACTATTGACAGAAGAGGATTGAACGGTGGATTACAAAGACACATTGCGGTTACCCCAGACGGATTTCCCCATGAAGGCAAGTCTTCCGCAGCGGGAACCTCAGATTGCGGAGACATGGACAAGACTGGGACTGGACTCTCTGCCGACAGAGAAGGACAAGGACAAGCCAAGGTTTTACCTGCACGATGGTCCGCCCTATGCCAATGGGCACATTCACGTCGGCACAGCGCTGAACAAGATACTCAAGGACATCGTTCTCAAGGGAAAAGCCCTTGAGGGATACTCTGTACCGTACATCCCTGGCTGGGACTGTCACGGTCAGCCTGTTGAACACGCTGTCGTCTCCAAACTTGGCAAGGAAGCCCGTTCTCTGTCCCCTTCCAAAATCCGCAGCCTGTGCAAGGACTACGCGCTCAAGTTTATGGACATCCAACGCCAGGAGTTCAAGAGGCTTGGCGTACTGGGCGACTGGGATCATCCTTACCTGACTCTTGCGCCTTCCTATGAAGCGCAGATCTATCGTCTTGTGGCACGGCTGGTTCCTTACATCTACCGAAGCCTCAAACCGGTTCAGTGGTGTCGAAGATGCCAGACAGCGCTCGCAGAAGCGGAAGTCGAATACGAGGACAAATCTTCACCGGCGATCCATGTCAACTTCCGCTGCATGGATGTGGATCGGCTCTGGAATCTCCTGGCAGACAAGCCTTCGGACGCTTCCAGGCCGGACGCCATCTCGGTGATGATCTGGACGACCACACCTTGGACGCTTCCTGGCAACTTGGCGATCTGTCTGCATCCGGAGATGGACTACGTGCTTGCAGAACTCGACGAGTGTGGGGCCGTCCTGCTTGCCGAGAAGATGATTCCGATGGTGCAGCAAGAAACGGGCAGGAAAGTCG
>JAKQFZ010000174.1 GCA_029558215.1 Candidatus Omnitrophota bacterium | reverse complement strand
TCAGTCCTATACCACTCGATTCCTGCCTGGATGGATTTCGGTTGAGTTGATTGTGGAGCATCCCGATCCGACGGCGGGCTATCTGCTGCGTTGGGATGGCGAGATCGGGCACCAGCAGTCCATCAGTCGCCGAGTGCTTTGCTCCATGGAACAACTCCCCTATGGACTTCTGGGCACCTACTATCCGACCGGTGGAAGTTGGGAGGGAAGTCCAATAGGCGTTCGCCAGGATCTCTTTATCGAGGCGATGCAGGAGATACCGTATAGCGTTGAATGGCGCGGAAGACTTGTTGTGGATCGCTCAGGAGTCCATCAGTTCACGGTCAAAGCAGATGACGGAGCGATGGTCTGGATTGGCGAGAAACAGATTCTTTCGATGCAGGAAGCAACCGGCATGCAGTCAGCATCCATTGAACTTTCCAGTGGCGAGCATCCGATACGTATTCGCTACTATGACTATGGTGGTGGCCAGTATCTTGAGATCCAATGGGCCCCGCCAGGTGGCTACATGAGGCAATTTGACTACACGGATCTTATGCCGCCTCTTGAACAGAATTAGCCTCTTTCAAACTCAGACTGCAACACCGTCTCCTGACAGAGAAAACCCTCAAGGTCAGAAAGAACCTTGAGGGTTTTGATTTGAGATATGTCCAACCCGGACTCAGCGCATCATCATCCAGTTCTCAACGCCGGTCTGATGGGTTACAACCGGTGTGGGTGTTGGAACGGCCGTGCTGGTCGGAGTTCTTGATGGTGTCCATGTTGGTGTTCGAGTTGGAGTCCAGGTTGGTGTCCTCGTCGGAGTCCAAGTGGGAGTGAATGTTGAAGTATTCGTGTATGTGGGAGTGTGAGTCGGTGTATTGCTATAGGTGAATGTTGGTGTGTTGGAGGGCGTCTGAGTAGACGTTCTTGTCGGAGTGTTTGTTGGTGTTGGAGAGGTCTCCAAGGGCTGAACGAAGGAGAATTTCACCCCATCTGCGTACATACTGCCGCTCACGTCTATATCCTCGTTGTTCATCTCCACATTGCCTCCCGTACCTGTCAGAAACGGATGCTGTCCCAACAACACCCACTCATTGGCAGTGGCAGCCTGGTCAATGTGGTATTCTGCTGTTCCATCACGATGAGTGACTTTGTAGGTAATCGGACTCCGTCTGTTGCCTCCAGTTCCCCAAGTCGTGTACACATTGTAAATGCCCGCCATCGGAATGTTGGGTGTGAAAAATGCTGACTTGGCTCCTGCAAGAGAAAGGTATGTGGAACCGTATCTCGATCCGACGCCGGTGACACAGCCCGCAGCAGTGGAGTTGGCACTGGAGTCTCCAAAAGTACCGACCTCTGAGTACCAGGCGAAGTTCTGCCGTCCTGAGCGACTCTCAATAATAATGTCCGTTGGCGTCGCAACAGGGGTATTCGTTGGAGTAATGGTTGGAGTCGTTGGGGTTCCTTCGCCAACAACATTGACTTGTTTTGTGAGAGTCTCCCCAAACCAGGCATATCCATCACGCACCATGCGCCAGTCTGTGGTGTAAGTTCCGGGAGTGGACGGAGCCGTGAACTGAACGCTAAAGGTATACGTTCCATTGTTCTGAATAACTGTTGTTCCAGCGATATTGTGGCGGGTTGTCGCGAAGGGGTCAGAATCACCAACTGCCCCCAAACGAAATGCATGTGCCTCATCCCAAATGACACCCTTGTTTCGGAAGACGATTTGAACCGTGAGAACCTGGCCCGTCGTCATGCTTGCGGGAATCGTATCGGAGGCAACTTGAGAAGAGTACATAGCGTATGTGGGAGTATTGTTGAAGTACTTGCAGATCCCATTGTAGATACCCCATGCAGAGCAACTCTGAAAGAACGGGTCGTTGATCTTGGGTGCATCCGACGCACAACTGTCATGAAATCCTGTCTCGATCAATGCCGCGGGACGCTGAGGAATACGAATTTCCCCAAAGTTTCCATAAAGCGCGGGTGTCGTTCCATGGTGACCGTAGCTGAAACCTGCCGCCTGAACGGCGGCAATCTGTTCATCCTGGATCTTCTGGGCAAGATTGATGCTCTGCGGCCCCCAAGCCTCATGTTCACCGGTATTCATGTAGTAACCATTTGTTCCGCTCGGACAACTCGTCGGCGGATAGCAGTCACCACTGAGCGCATTGGTGTGATGGGAGACATAGATGTCGGTATTCCCGCGGGAATCGAGATTCGAAGCCAGCGGTCTCGCTCGGATGTCGTCGTTACTTCGGTTCACGCCCGAACCAGTGACATCAGAGCATCTGCCTGTATAACTCGCCCAGACACTGCACGCATAGCTCTGGTCGCGCAACCAGATGTATGCTGCCTGGTACCACCAGGGATCACCGCTCGGCCCAGTTCCTGAACGACTCATGTTGTGCTCACGCACAGGCTGGACGTAGGCTCCGTCATTCGTCAGGAACGTCTCAAGGTAGATGCAAAACCGAACGTTCCGAAGATCTTCCGGCTCATACCCACAGTTAAATCCCCTCTGGTAATACCAACCGCTGCCATTCCAGAAACGTCCGTGTCCAGGGGACAGAGTAATCCGCTTTCCCGACAAACCGACCGCCTGGACTCCAGTCTGAGGCTCCAGGACGACAGGAGCGGAGTAGATGGCCGCAGGAACGGGTTTCAGGTAACTTGAGGCCTCTCTGCCTTCGATAAGTAGACTGATTCTTGCCTCCAACCCGAATGGCTCCAGCGTTCTCATGAACTGCCGGAACATGTTGTCCAAGTCAGAGTCGCCAAGACCCTCGGCCGCCTCACGGGACAGATTCACGATTGTGGCACCGTCGTCGGTGATGTCCAGATTCAGCAGTTTGGTGCCTGCAGGGATGAACGAAATCACCCCTTCGGCAGTTTCCTTCTCATTGGGACCGGCTATGAGACTGCGGATGGCGTCCTCTGGCGTAGCC
>JAKQFZ010000143.1 GCA_029558215.1 Candidatus Omnitrophota bacterium | reverse complement strand
CAAGGCAAGTTGTTGGACATGTCCAACAACTTGCCATCAGACTGAAATACTCCACGGCTTAGGCGTAACGTGATAGCAGAATCTGGAGAGTGGAAGATTCAAGACCGTTGGAACTGAGGATGCGTCTACTGCGTGGTTGGTGAATCAGGATGCCCCCTCCCCTCTATGTTTGGAGAGGGGGAGAATGGGAGGGATCTACTGAAAGATAATTTGTTCGATCTGGCATTCCCGCGCCGGCACTTCTTCTTGCTTCCCATCCGCAAAATTGATGACCAGATGATGTGGCTGTTCCGGGGCACGGCGAAGATCGACGGTGCCAGATCGCTGTTGAAAGATGACGATCAATGACGGTATGGCAGTGGATTGCTTCGGCTTCTTTTCTTCGCTCCCACGCTCAGCCTTCTGCTCGGTACTTTTGTCTTTTTGTAGACCCTTGAGTTCTGACGCTAATGCCGACACAGTGGCTCTGGTAATGTCCTGCGCCTTGCCGCTCCACTGCTCGACTTCTTTTGGAAATTCTTTATGTAGATTCCGAAGATCGTAGAGAGTCTTCGCAGAGACACATTTTCCCGTAGTATAGATCTCCTCCATGCAGGCCGGCATATCGATCAATGCCAAATGGTTCGTGACCATGGATCGATTCACTCCAAGAAGTTCTGCAATCTTGGCCTGCTTCTCCCCTTCGTCCATCTTTTTCTTGATAAACATCGCCAACTCACGCGGCTTCAGATCTTCCCGCTGCAGGTTCTCGATGACTTGCTGATAGTCGGTATGCGACCGATCGATGAAAGCCGGAATCGTGGTCTTGCCGACGGCCTTTGAAGCTCTGAGCCGGCGCGCCCCAAAATTCAAAATCCAACGCTTCTGCTCAGTGGGATGGGGCCGAATCGAGATGGGCGTTTTCACCCCATGGACTCTGACGCTCTGCTCTAATTCGTCCATGCTCGCCGCATCGAATTCTTGGCGAGGCTGAGCTGGATCCTCTTCAATGTCCTTGACTGGAATTTGAAGCGGCCGCCCTAAGACCTCAGCCGTCACCGTCCGTTCTTTGGCAACCGGATCTGGGGCTGGTGCGGTCCGGTCAAGCGCGGTGAGATCCAACGTCGCGATCAGTGGTTTTTTCATTCCATCACCCCCATCGTATGAGCGACCTTTTGAAAGATCGGTTTGAGATGCAACCAGGCCTCGCGTGAACTGGTTTTTTGTAGGGTCCAGATCGGCGCTCCCATCGCCTGGGCTTCAGCCATGGCCGTGCGCGACGGAATGGCAGCCATCCGCCCATCCTCGAGTCGAATGAACAACGAGGCAAAGGCCGTGCAGAGTTGATCGAAATTGGCTCGCTGAAATGGAGTCGGCTCCACCAGATTCGGCAGGAGCCCGATGAATCGAAGATCCTTGTTCAACGTACTTT
>JAKQFZ010000138.1 GCA_029558215.1 Candidatus Omnitrophota bacterium | reverse complement strand
CCAGTCGGAAAGCCCCTTCAGGAGGCCGAACGCAGAATCATTCTGGCCTCTCTGCAACTCTACGGGTATGACAAGCCCAAGACGGCAAGAGCATTAGGCATCGGACTGAGAACGCTCTACCGCAAACTCAAGACGTACGGGCTGCACTAAAAACAGGCATCCGTCCAACTGAATCTACTGTTCGGGACTCTCCGGCGGGAGACAGTGTCGAATGATGCGCCTCAGTGCCTTTCCTTCTTCGGGCCGTTCCTCGGCGTCAATCCCCAGTTGAGCGAGATGTTTCCTCGAAAGATGCAGTTCCGCATCCCGAGGCCAGCACAGCACGACCACCCTACTTCCTGGACACCAGGACAGAAATGATTCGATCTCGCTCTTGTTTCGGGGAACCAGTTCGTTCGAGAAGAAGATGATGTCGAACTTGCGATCGCGAAGGCATTCCTCGGCTTTGGCAAGAGAGGCGACTTCAAGAACATGGTCGGTTCGTCGCATTGTGTTCCTGACAAACTTGCACCAAAGCACATCCGAACTGATCACCAGCAGATCGAACCTAGTATCACGTCTTTCCTGATTCATGCCCAGGCCTCCTTGGCTGTTGGGGTACGATACTTAGCCGAGGCTGTTCCGCCCCCACGCCTCAGTGCTTTCACGCTCTCGAGAGCAGGATATGGCTGGCTGGAAGTGCCTCTCACTTTTCTGAAAAGGAGTATACCGCAGCTCTGGCCAACCCGCAACCCGTCTGTATCAGGAAATTGCTGTATCAGAAAAAGGGATTGTTCTGACCCTCTGTGCGTTGTCTATGCACAAGGCAGAACAACCAACAGGTCGGCAAGGCAAGCGATCTGCGCGTCCACAAGACTTGGATCGGGGCATGGTTTGGAATGTTTACCCACAACCCAGATGGTTTTCATCCCAAGCGATTTCGGGGTCTCTACATCCCGATCGAATCTGTCTCCGATATATGCTGTCTCCTCGGCTTTCCAATTGAGATCGTTGAGTGCATGCTGAAAAAACTCAGGATAGGGTTTTCGAAGTCCCACCAGCGTTGAGTCGTAGACGGCTTCGAAAAGGTGATCGATTCCGTAATCCCTCAGGAACCCTGCGGTATTTCCATAGTTGTTGGACAGGACTGCCATGCAATATTTCTTTTTGAGCGTTTTCAGAACAGGGCTGTTTCGATGCACTTCTTCCAACGACTCCTGCAGAAATCGTTCAACAATGGCATCCCACCAAGGCGCTTTGGGTAGTTCGAGACGCTCGAGACACGCAAAAACAAAGAACTGAAGCACGGCGGCGTAGGACATGGTGCGTGACTCTGGAATGCTATAGAGATACCGAACAGTCTCCAATGCCACGACGTCAATCTGGCCAATGTCAACGCCGGAATGGAAGGGTTCCAGATACCGAATCAGGCGTTCATTCAGATGTTCCCCGGGGTATTCAATCGTTCCCCCAAAATCGAACAAGAGCGCTTTCACTGATTCCAGTTTGCCCACCATCGATAGAACACCTCTCACGATTTAGTGGCTGAGTGTTTTCACTCCAAAATAAATAAACAGCAGCCCGAAAAAGTTGACCAGCACAGCACAGGCTCTGACAGCACCACGGTAAAACCCGTCAGACATGAGTTTCTTTCCCATAGACAAGCTCAAAGACACAAGACTGTACCAGGCCAAATCACCCGAAATATGTCCCACGAAAAACACAAGCAGTGCAAGCCCCGTGTTCCCGACAGATTTGCTGATAAACGCAAGACCTGGGCCCGCCCACCAGATATACCAGTAGGGGTTGGACAGTGTTCCAAGCATTCCGGCAGCGACGGGGCTGTCGTAGAGCACGGCACTCGGTCGTGTCTCCAGCGACAGTTGTTTCGCACCGTGAAACATTGTGATGCCCATCCACACGAGCAGCCCCCCACCAAACAGACCGATCCATGCCGTCACCATCGGATTGGTCATCAGACTGGACAGTCCCCATGCCAGAGCAATGACCAGAAGTGCTTCCAGAATCCCATGTCCCAAGATGACCAGAGGGCCAGCCCAAAATCCTTTTCTGGGTGCCAGAGAGATCGTCACAGCCAACACAGGCCCCGGCATCAACGCCCCACTGAGAGCGATGGTGAATGAGGCAATGGCCAGACTCCACAAGGTCAGTGTTGAATCCATAGTGTCACGTGTCTACAACATCATCGTTCGGGGGTCAAGAACGCGTCCCTGTCGGCAGCCAAACAAAAACACGCGTTGCACAGCCGACCGGATCCTTCATCCCACCCGATTCGGCATTTGCGGCAAGACGGACTCCGTCTTATGGGAGGCAAAGGCCGTCTCGATCACATGTCGTTGCTGAAGCATCCTCTTTCGAAAGAATAGAAAGCCCAGAATGCAGACAACGCCGGCCACAGTCAGCGTGATGGGTGGAGAGGTACGTTCTGCCATATCCCCGACCAGAAGTCCCCCGAAAGGGGCAAGCCCCGTCCATGTCATCATGTGAATGCTCATGACCCGACTTCTCATCTTCTCATCAACAATCGTCTGCACGACCGTATTACAGGATGCCATGTGAACCATCATCCCAAAACCCATGAACAGCAGAATACCCATGGAGAGAAATATCATCCGCGACCAGGAAAATGAGATCATGGCAAGTCCAAGAAGCAGCGGGCCGTGAGCAATCACTTTCTCCAACCCAACCACAGTCTTTCGTGAGGCAAGGAAGACGGCACCACAAAGCGCTCCAACTCCGATTGAAGACACCAACCACCCATAGCCCTTCGCACCACCCTGAAGAATGTCGTTGGCGAAGATGGGCAGGAGCACGGTATAGGGCAGAGCGAAAAGGCTGACCAGCGCAAGCAGTGTGAAAACCGTGCGGAGGGATTGAAAGTGAAACGCATACTCGAAGCCTTCCACGAGATCATCCCACAAGCGCTTTCCTCGGACGTGCTCCCAAGGCTGAACACGCATCAGCGCAAGCGCAATCAGAATTGAGATGTAGCTGATCGCGTTGATCAGAAAACAGAAACCTTCCCCCACCTTGGCGATGAGCACACCCGCAACGGCGGGACCAAGAAATCTGGCTCCGTTGAACATCATCGAGTTCAGCGCAATGGCGTTGGCCAAATCCTCTTTGCCTTCAACCATGTGTACCACGAAAGACTGCCGGGCGGTGATGTCAAATGCGTTGACACTCCCCAGGCAGATACTGAAGACAATAATGTGCCAGACTGCAATTGTTTCAGTGAAAACGAGCGTTGCCAGCATCAGGGCCAGCGTCATGGCAAGGCTCTGAGTGACCATGAGGAGTCGCCGTCGATCCATGCGTTCGACGATGACTCCCGCAAAAGGAGCCAGCACCAAACCGCATATCTGTGTCGAGAAGGTGACCACACCCAGAAGTCTGGCTGACCCCGTAAGCCGGTAGACCAGCCATTGCAGCGCAATGCTGTGCATCCAGGTGCCGATGAGAGATAAACCGTGTCCGATAAAATAGAGTCTGTAATTTCTTGAACGCAGCGCGCGAAAAAGCATTCTCTTTGAGCCTGATTCCCAGAGACAACAGTGTCATCCAACCTGCTGGCGCAGAAAAGCCGCGGTGTTCTCCGCGGCTGAGCGTCAACAGAAAGCCCTGGTCAAACGTAACATAGAAAGAATCTAGCACAACTTCCCAAAATGCAGAAGAGGAACAATGCGCGATCGTCATAACTCCTGTCTCTTGGTTAGTGCTGAGTTTGTCCAAGTTGACAGCTGTGTAATAGTATTGGTATTTTGAGCAAGCATTCAAAGTTGCCAAGCCCTCTGAATTGTCAGTCAGGTTGGGAGGTACGACATGGTAGAGGAGAACAACAATACATCTTCGGAAATCCACGGCCCGCGCAAGGTCAGTTTTGCAGAGTTCTTGATGCTTCTCAGCACCCAGACCATGATGCAGTTGGGAATGATTCCCAACCCCTTCACCAAGAAGTCACGTGTTGATCTGGTGGGAGCTCAGACGACGATCGAGGCCATCCACATGCTTCGAGACAAGACCAAGGGAAATCTCACCCAAGAGGAAGCAAAGATGCTTGACAGCGCACTGCACAATCTGCAACTGCGTTTTGTCGAAGTGGTGCAGGAAGCCGAGAAAACCCAACACAAGTCCGAGGAAAAAGAATAGTTCCTGTGCATTGGGGAACGTCCTCAGCAACAATATGCGCGTTGTCATACAGAGAGTGAGTCAGGCATCTGTCGAAGTGGATGAGAAGACCGTCGGCGCTATCGGAGCCGGTTTGGTTGTGCTTCTCGCTGTAGGGCATGAGGACACAGAATCAACTGCCGACTGGATGGCTGAGAAGATAACAAGCCTGAGAATCTTCAATGACGCTGATGGCAAGATGAACCGCTCGCTCGGTGAAACGGAGGGTTCTCTGCTGGTCATATCGCAGTTCACGCTCTACGGCGATTGCATCAAGGGAAGACGCCCAAGTTTCACCGATTCCGCTTTGCCAGATAAGGCAATACTACTCTATGAGTATTTCGTTACCCGATGCAAGCAGCTGGGGTTTCGTGTTGAGCAGGGCGTGTTTGGAGCGATGATGCTTGTTCATATTGACAACGACGGGCCCGTAACTTTTGTCCTGGAGCGCTGAGAAGGGATATGCAATGCAGAACAACTCACCAACTTCAGCCAACCTGCCAAGCGTCTCCATTCTGATCCCAACCTTCAACGGCAGGCATCTTCTTGAGGAATGTCTCCCAACTCTGGCTCATTTGGATTACCCGCGCGATCTGCTTCAGACTGTGGTCTTTGACAACGGTTCTTCAGATGGGACATCTGATTTCCTGCGCAGCAAGTATCCCGACGTGGTCATTCTGCGTAGCGAGGAGAATCTCTTTTTTGCGCCAGCGATCAACCGTGCCGTGCAAGAAGCCCAGACAGAGGTGGTTGCTTTTCTCAACAATGATATGAAGGTGCAGTCCGACTGGCTTGAGAAACTCGTAAACCCGCTCTGCACCGGACAGGCAGACTGCGTGGCATCCACAATCTTGGATTGGGAAGGAAGAAACTATCAGTTTGTCGGCGGCGGGATTAACTTTCTGGGACAAGGCTTTGAGCATGGGGGAAGTCTGGAAACAACAACACCGGAAGCAAAGCCGCTGCTGTTCGCCTGTGGTGGCGCTATGGCTGTTCGCAGAAGTTTGTTTCTTGAGGCGGGAGCCTTTGATGAGGATTACCGGTTGCTCTATGAGGACGTGGATTTCGGATGGAGACTGAACCTGATGGGCTACCGAGTTGTACTCAGTCCGTTGGCTCGCGTCTTTCATCGGGCACACGCTTCGGTGTCTCGTATGGATGTGATGAATCGGGTCAGGATTCTTGAACGCAATGCCCTTTTCACCCTCATCAAGAACTATCAGCCTTCCGTACTGGAAAATGTGTTGCCGGTCGCCTTACTCTTGGCGGAGCGTCGGGCGATGGTCTTCACGGATGTAGCGAACAAAGTGCCCCTTCATGAGAAGATAACCCGCCTCGTGACACGACGAGGTAGATTCAAGCACAAGGGTGAGGCAATTCATGCAGCGCTGGATGACGTGGCATGCCACTATCCAGTCCTTCTGCGCAAGCGTACATCCATCCAGGACAGACGTCGAGTAAGCGACGACCGCATCTTCCCGCTGTTCTGTGACTCAATGCGAGTCTGGGCTTACGAAAACGACGACTACAGGATTCTCGAACAAAAGGGATATCCCGAACTCCTGTCGCAACTTTGCTCGCATGCCATGGACTCCGCTTAGCGCATCCGATTCCATCTCTCGCGGAAAGTCAGCCTGCCATGGGCAACTTGCAACTCTCAAATGCTTTGGGGTTGCCTTGAGCCAAAGGATTTAGTACGGTTCCAAAAGGTGAGCCGTTAAGTAACGGTGGATGTGATTCTGGTATGTCAGGAGATTGTTGATGAGAGTTCAATTGTGCTGGGATCCGAAGACAACGCCTGCCGAGTTGAGAACCATGCTGAAGACACTCGGCGAGGAGTACCCGATTACGCAGGAAGGTGCTCAGGGCGTTAATGTTGCCTTTGAGAGGATTGCTGATCCAGGGCAGTGTTGTGTCGAGATGAGTGGACAAACTGCCCTTGTCCGCTACAACAAGCCGTGTCAGGCAGCTCGCGCAGTCGGAGCGCTTCTCGGTGGTCTTGTTAAGAAGGGACAGATCTACAGTGAATCCACACCCTTTGGAATGCTTGGCGTCATGATTGACTGTTCCCGAAACGCCGTCATGACCGTGGATCATCTCAAGATTTGGATGAGGCGTCTGGCGCTGCTGGGCTACAACATGCTCATGCTCTACACCGAGGATACCTACGAGTTGCCAGAGGAGCCCTACTTTGGCTACCAACGCGGCGCTTATACAAAGGCTGAGATCAAAGCCGTAGATGCCTACGCTGCAAAACTGAATATCGAGACGATTCCCTGCATTCAAACGCTGGGACATCTGGAGAGGATTCTTCGGCATCGTGCCTATGGTGTGGTTCGCGACACGCCTTCTGTTATGCTCGTGGGCGAGCAGAAAACCTATGACCTGATCGAGAAGATGATCCGTCACTGGACAGACTGCTGTCGCACCAAGCGCATTCATATCGGTATGGACGAAACGCACAATCTCGGGAGAGGCCGATACCTCGATCTGAACAAGTATCGCCACGGCTTTGAATTGTTCAATGAGCACCTCGGCAAAGTGGTTGAGATTTGCCACAGGTACGAGAGAAAGCCGATGATCTGGTCAGACATGTATTTCCGACTGGGGGCTCCATCGGGATCATACTATGATCTGAATTCCGTCATCCCGCCTCGTGTGGTCAACAAGATTCCCAAAGACGTGGAGTTGGTTTACTGGGATTACTACCACAACAATGTTGCCTTTTACCTGGACTGGATTGCCCGCCATCGAAAGATGGGCAAGGAACCGTTGATGGGTTCGGGCATTTGGACGTGGAGCCGATACTGGTACGATCACCGAATCACCGAGGCCAATGCCGGAGCATGCATTGATGCCTGCTATGAGGCGAAATTGAACGAGGTCTTCTTCACTCAGTGGGGAGACAATGGCGCGTATTGTGACCACGATTCGGCATTCGCAGGGATGGTCTGGTGTGCAGACAAGTCCTATGGTAAAAAAACTCCCGATGCAGCAGTGCTGGAAAAGCGCTTTGGGGCGGTCTGCGGTGGGAGTTATGCCGCGCATATCCTTGCGGGCGAGATTCATGGAGCCATCGAAGGCTTCCATCCCGATCTCTGGGACGATCCGATTTTTGAAACTCACTTCAGAACGTTCTGTCAGAACGATCCCCGTCGGATGGCCAAGATTGCTTCGGGTTTCGAGACATTGGCAAAGAAGATCCAGAAACACGCCAACGACCGCGCAACGGGCGACTTGTTGTATGCCTCTCGACTGATTCGGGCAATGGCCGATCGCTTGACGTTTGCGGCACAACTTCTTTCGTCCTATCGAAAGAAGGACAAGACCGTGCTTCGCAAGATGCTTCGAACAGTTCCCAAATTGATTGCGACCTTCGAGCAACTTGAGGGATCCTTCAGAGACATGTGGCTGTCCCACAACAAGCCCGAGGGGCTGGAGACCATTCAAGCACGGTTTGGGATGATTCAAGCGCGCTATCGCGAGCTCGGCAGAAGACTCAAGGAGTATCTGGAAGGCAAGGTTGGCTGCATCTCTGAGCTGGATTGTTCCTGCCCACCCAAATAGAAGAGGAACACAAGGAAACAATAACAACGGGGCGCTCCCCATAGAGGGAGCGCCCCGTTTGATTTGATGTCAGTGTGACTAACGCTTCATGTTCGCTTCGAGGTATTGACGACCGGCGATAGCGAAGTTCCGAAGTACGACTCGATCGCTCTTGCCCACGTTTGACCAGTTGAACGGTCGGTTCTCGGCATCGCTCATGCGTCGCTCCATCTCCTCTTCCCTGAGGTTGTAGCGATCCCAGAGACCAATTCCGATATTCGGCTCCAGATGGATGAACTGCCAGTCCTTGATCTTGCCCTCGAAGCGGCCTTCGGCGTCTTCAAGGATGACTTTCGAACCGATGCGTCGTCCTCTGTCGTCGTATCGGGTCTCGACATCCACAAGTTTGCCAGGTCTTACGAATACCGGTGCGACAAGATAATCCAACATCATGTACGCAGGCCAGCTGTACGGAACACCTCGAAGATCCGAGAGAACAGGTCGGCCATGTTGTTTCTCGAATTCCCCTTTATAGGTTGCAGCATAGCGTGCCAGAGCATTCATGACCTTGGGCACTTCGCCCTTCAAGCCTTCAAGAATTGCCTCCCGATGCTCTTCCTGAATGTAGCGCTCCATCAAGGGTTCCAGGGTTCCACCACGTCCGACGTTCGTGGCAACCTGAAGACTGATCAGGCCAATCAGAAATGCGGTATCATAGGGGCAGTCGGGTCCAGAAGAGGAAGCAACAACGCGCAGAGAACCGTAAACCTGGGAACGGGGATACTTGTCCCGATTCACCGGACGATTCCATTCAAGAATCTGCCGTTCGACAAACTGATCCAGAAGTTCCGGACTTGCCCAAAACTCAGGAGAGGTCAACACGGCTTCCTGGATGACAACGTTCTGTTTCTTACCAACATCGTAGACAAACTGAACGGCAGCCTGAACGTCTTCCGCTCGTGATCCAGTCAGGTCGAACACTTTCAGATTTCTGGCACCCGACTCGGCTGCGCCCTTGATAAGAAGGATGGGACACTTCTTTGAAAATGCACTGATGCCAGGATAGGATGTGCCTTTGACACCGTCCTGAATGGCTCGCATGATGGACTTCTCATCCTTACCCTTGCCATACTCACGCTTCCAGTCAATTTCCTCAGGCAGCCGAACACCGGACTTCTGATCGTAGATGTCTGGATAGAGTGACTTGTCATAGGTGATGTCGGTGAAGATGACACTCTGAACCGTAGCGGGAAGTCCCGCGGATTCCAGTTGGCCGTCTTCGTACATTGGATGTCCGTGGAACGGAAATACTGCTGCGGCAACGATGGGCTTCCGCTGGCCGCTCTGCGTGAATCGAACCGCAGCACGGATGCCCTTGTCGGTCAGTCGGCCTTCCTGTCTCTGTTTGTCCGCTTCATCGCGCGCCTGCTCGGGAGTCATCCCCTTGTGTCTGATCAGGGCTTGGATGTACTCCTGCTCTGAAATGTACAGATGACCGTCAGAAACCATCAGGCATTCCCGAGTCGCTACGGGCAACGCAGTCAGTTCCCCATGTCGGGTGACAATCAGGTTGAGTCCAGGCTCGCCCTGATCTCTCAACTGCTTGTTGAGTGTGGGGCCTTCACGGAAGGCACGGGAGATATGAGTTCGACCCACCGGATAAAGGAACACGAGATTCACGCGGCGCTGCGCTTCAATGATATCGGGGTCAAACTCAGGGAACACAACAGGTGCTTGGAACCCGTCACCGCGCAGGAACACCACTTCACGCAACTGGTTGTAGGCTCTCCAGCGTCGTTCCCGAGTCTCGGCGGCATCACCACCAATGGGAACCACCATATTCTGACCGGTGAAGTTGCCGATCAAGGCATCTTGTTCGACCGATTCAAGAGCGGCGTAATCCGTCCTGGAGGTGAGCAGAGTGTAGAGGTACTCATACAGCCAGGCGTGGTGCTCGTTGGCCAAACCGTACAGTTCCTCACCTTCATATTCGGCAAATCCCGTTCCTCTGGAAAACGCCCAAGGAGTGTAGGGATAGAAATGATCGTTGATGGTCTCGGCGAAGAAGTCCATCGCGCGTTTCCAGAAGAGTCGAACGTCCACTTCCTGTTCGGACTGAAGCGCGAACTCCAACGTCTGAGCGAGCGCCAACGTCACATAGAAGAACTCGACGCCTTGAGCCACTTCCATCAGAAAGTCCTTGTTGTCCTTAACCTTCTCCGCCAGGCGTGCAATGTCGCCGAGGTTCTCATAGCCACCGGCCAGAAGCTTCCAGTCTTCCATGATGATCTCCCGACCGGAGAAACACTTTGCTGCATGGGCTTCCAGCTCCGCCTGCCGTGCGAGATCTTCATCAGATCCGCCAGCGTACGCCCTGCGTCCCAGAGCAACCAGGTAGTTGCGCGTGTAGGCAAGGAACCTTCCAAAGGCACGGTGGCATTGCTCGGACACAGATTCGTCCACCTGCCCGTCGAGGCTCATCTGCGCCTTGCATAGACTCAGGATGGATGCCATCTCGTCCTTGGCACTGCGCGCATACTCCTCAGAGGATGCCTTCTGCTGTGCATCATAGACGCTCAGGAAGCCTTCCTCTCGCTGGCCGAAGGCCTGTGCCCGCGCGGCTCGTGCGCGAAGTGCCTGACGGCGCTCCAATGCTTCGATGGCAGCCACTTCGACCGCTATACTCGAAGACTCAACAAGCATCTCCTGCGCGAATTGCTGCACTTCGGGGACAAACTTCGGACGAACGAGATGTTTAACGGCATCGGCAATGTCCGCCTTGGTCGCCCGATGACCGGTGAACGTGGAGGCAACCTTGTTGGCCTTTGCCCATTGCCCGACAAGACTCACTGCCTTCCCAATCAGTTCAAAGCGCTCATCAATCTGCTTCTGGGGTTCACCCATGACAACAAACATACCCCCCAGTCCACCGAGCCACGTGGCAATATCCAGTTCCTGGAGCGGAAGACCTGTTCGAATGCGCGCCAAGGCCTCACTGATGCAGGTATCACCAGGCTTCCACTTCTTGTAGCGCTTCAGACGCTCCTCTTCTCGAATGGCTTTGCCTGGCTCATCAGCGAGCAGAATTCTGTCTATGATATCGGTGTAGAGCGCTTGAGCCTTCTCAATGGCCTCTGTCGTTTCACGCGAACCTTGTGCCTGTACCACGGCCTCAAGTGCGGTGCAGAGTCTCAACGCCCTGTCGCGTTTCTCGTGCATGTCGGCGCGCAGTCTCTCAACATTGTTGGAGCCCAAGCCAACTGCCTTGTAGATACCACGCCTGCCTTCTTTCTCACAGGCCGCAAGGAAGTTCTGTACGTCGCGGTAGGTCAGCGAACGCCTGTTGCGTCCGGCAGTTCCATCCGCGATTCCCAGAGCGCTGTTGGGATTTCCCATCAGCATCAGACGAACCAGTTTCGGGGGGTTGTCCAACAGCTGCAGGAGTTCTGGAAACGGAATGCCTGTGTTGAGAACGTCTATACCCTGAATATCCTTTTCATAGTTTCGACCCGGACCACGGAGTTTCAACACCAGCGCGTGAATCTCGCCGCCGATATCCGATACAATGCGCTCCAGTTGTTCCGCGGGGATTTGTCGAAGTCCTGCCCACGCCCTGAGGTTGCCGCCAAAGGCCTGACAGTTGGCCGTGATCTGCTCTTCGCTGAGACCGAAGTCCCCCAGCTTCACCTTCACGCGATCGGCAACCTGATCCAACCGTGTGTCACTTGTGTAGAAGAGCATGTCTTTGGTCGAAGACAGCGTCACCGAGGTCACCACAATATCCGCAGGGCTGTCATGCTTCGGGAACGATTCAATGAGTCTCTGAATGCTTGCCGGCTCTTTGGAAGCGACTCCGAGTTTCTGAACCACTTCCTGAACAGCACGCCGTCCAATAGGATGCTCTGTGTCCGGATCGAAACCTTTGAGCATGAGATGGGCAAGATTCTGCCCCTCTTCATCCAAGGCGTGCATGAGGTGTTCGTAGGTGTTGGCAAACATCTCGAAGAGACGCAGTCCAGTCGAAAACCGGACATCCTGAACAGGCTTGTATTCAGCAGTCAGAGCAATGCGTGCCTGGTTGTCCGCAGGAGCATTGGGATTGAAGCGCCGCGCTTCGGCCAACGCCTCGTAGATCAACCACGCCTTGTAGAAGGTCATGAACCGGTTGACCTGCTCAGCGTTGATGATCATGTGCTCCACACTCCATCGCGCCGCCAGATTCGAGAGAAGCGATGATCCAGAAGCCACTTCAGACCACGGCTCACCCAAGTGCTGTATGGTTGTGGCGATCTTGGTGATGTTGAAAACCAGCAACCCGTCTTCCCTGAGATCGAAATATTCTTTGAGGTGGTTCTGTTGCAGCAACTCACGCGCTGCCCAGTCCTGCCATTCGAAATCTGTTCCGAAATCCTGCCTCTTCAGAATGGCCTTCTTGGCCAAAACCTTGATCCCCTGATGCAGATGCTCCGGAATGCCCATCTGGCGGAGTTTCACTTCGTTTGACAACGAAAGCACAAACGCAAGAAACAGACCGTCCTTGGGAACGCAGTATCCACCATAGCCTTCACCGGCAGGGGGAATGTAGCGGTCACCGCGAAGATTCATCTGGTCAGCCATATCTTCCGCATCGCCTTCAAGCACGGCGTTGATGAGCAGGCCAAGTGCATTTGAGCCAGCAAAGTGTGTCACGCAGAGGGCATTCTCAGACGTCTTCTGTATTTCCGCATGGGCAAGAGCTGGACGCTCTTCAACTCCCCCTTCATTGATCAGGCTGTAGA
>JAKQFZ010000130.1 GCA_029558215.1 Candidatus Omnitrophota bacterium | reverse complement strand
GACGCTCTTCCGATCTAAAATCGTCCCCACCGAGTCGCGTGTTTCCCTTGATCGCCAGAACCTGAAAAACACCGGAAACCACTTCGATGATGGAAACGTCAAAAGTACCACCACCCAAGTCGAATACCATGAGTATCTGGTCTTCCTTCTTCTTGTCCATGCCATAGGCAATGGCTGCTGACGTGGGCTCGTCAATGATACGTCGCACGGTAAGGCCGGCAATCTCTCCAGCATCGCGGGTGGCTTGCCTCTGGGTGTCCGTGAAGTAGGCAGGCACCGTAATAACCGCCTGATCCACTTCCTCACCCAGATAGTCTTCCATATCCTGCTTCATCTTCTGAAGGATGATGGCCGATATCTCCTGCGGGGTGTAACTCTTGCCATTGATCTTGACCCTGAAGTTGGTTCCCATGTGACGCTTGATTGAAAAGACCGTCCTGTCAGGATTCATGACCGACGCCCGCTTGGCGTTCTTTCCAACCAGGATCTCGCCACTGTCGCTGAAACTGACGATGGAAGGTGTCAGTCGCTCCCCAAGATTGTTCGGGATGATGACAGGTTGATCCCCTTCCAGGATGGCCATGACCGTGTTCGTCGTGCCAAGGTCAATGCCCATAATCCGACTCATTGCTGTACCTCCGTTATCAATTCTCCGCAGATATGATGAAAACTAACTTATAAATGCCTTTCGCGCTATCAGCTGGATTCCCCAGTCGGCTGTGCTGCTCCTGGCTCCTGCTGGTTCTTTACAACTGCTACCTTCGCGGGACGAAGCATCTTGCCATTAAGAATATAGCCCTTTTCGACCTCATGTACAACTGTTCCTGTCGGTTGATCCGACACAGGAACCACTTCGACAACTTCATGACGCTCCAAATCCAAACTAAAGCCTATCGTATCAATAGGTTCAAGACCAATCTTCTGCAGTCCCTTCACCGTCCTTCTATACAAAGCAACGATCGCCTTGAACCAGTTTGTCAGTGTCTCATTTTCCGCAAGATGCTGTTCGTCCACCAATGAGAAGAAGCGCTCAAAACCATCCAGGATGGGGAGCACTCCAAGAACGACCTCTTCACGGGGATCGGTTTGGAAGACTCTCCGAATTGAACTCTTCCTGCTGCTGTATGATTCGACAACTCTGTAACATACAGTTCTATCATCGGTCAGATAGACAGGTTCTGGAGTCTCGTCCAGCGGAAAAATGCGTGCAATATCCATAATGCTGGTGTCCCTCGGTCCTCCCAATGCACCTCGCCGTGCAATTACCGAAGAGAGAATACGACGTTAAGCCAATCTATTCAAGCTTTTTTAAGCGTGGGCTCAGTTTGCCATTTGAACTCCTCTTGCCATTGCATTAGGCTGTCATCAATGGAGGAGAACCCGCATTATGGATGAACGCTTTTTCAGAATTGCTCTTGCGCAGGCCGATGGGGTGGGACCGGTCACCTATCGCAAGATACTTTGTCAACTGAGGGTTGATGGCAAGACAATGCATGAGCTCTTCGAGGCAGACGCGGGTTTTCTTACAGCCGAGATGTCCCTCAAGGATAGAGTCATCAAGGGAATCCTCAAGGTGCGTGAATCTCTTGGCGCCATTCGTGAGATGACTGAGGTTTTGATGGAAAGGGAGATTCTACCCCTTCTTGAAGAAGACGATCTCTATCCAAGAAGACTCTGCGATGCCTTTGGAGACTGGGCACCTCCAGTGGTTTACTGCTGGGGAAATTGTGAGCTGCTCCGAGAGGCGTCTGTCGGCATTGTTGGTAGTCGGGAACCTGATGAGGAATCCCTAACCTTGGCACGTCGTGCTGCAAGAGCGTCGGTGAGGGCACAACGAGTGATTGTCAGTGGCTGTGCCAGAGGTGTGGACTCCGCAGCTCAGATGGAAGCCCTTGACACTGGGGGAGCAACGATAGGTGTTCTCGCGCAAGGACTCTTGACGAGGGGGTTCTCAGGCTTTGCCGAGACCATCTCTGATCCGGCAAGTTGTCTTCTGTTGTCAGAGTTTCCACCTTACAAAGGCTGGAATGCGGGCTCCGCTCTTGCCAGGAATCGAACAATCTGTGCTTTGTCCGATGCCGTGCTTGTGGTTCAAGCCGCGGGTCGTGGTGGCTCACTTGAGTGTGGTCTCGCCGCCCTGCGAATGCACAAGCCAACTCTGACCATCGAGCCTCTGGATGCCCATGCGCCAAGATGGAGCGGAAACGAGAGACTCATCAACGAAGGCGCCTTCCCTTTGA
>JAKQFZ010000083.1 GCA_029558215.1 Candidatus Omnitrophota bacterium | reverse complement strand
TATTGTTGAAGCAATGGAGCATGAGCATCTTCCATACATGGTTTGTGTACAATTCCATCCTGAGTTGCTTACAGACAGGCCGGAGTTTCTCAGGTTATTCCAGTTGCACGTCCAAGCCTGCTTGGATGGGAGAGCCTCGAGGTAGATTCCAGTGAAGGTTATTCGATGTTTGAAAGTGGATCCGGTTGCAGTCAGAAGATGGCTTCAGCGAATTCACTCCGTGCTCGGACAGGACTTCGGCGAACTGGATCGCCTCTCCCATTCCAAGGCAGAGTCCTGGCTGCTCAAGACCGCGAAGATTGTTCAGCTGGCGTTGGTGGGTTTTGTACGAGATCAATGCGCCTTGAGAGCGTCGGCACTCACTTTTGGAACACTCTTTGCCATCGTTCCAATGTTGGCGTTTGCGTTCTCAGTTACCAAGGGTCTGGAGTTCCAAGGGGACTTGAGAATTGTTATCATCTCTAGAGTACCGGAAGTCTTTCAGGAGATCGTAGAGAAGATATTTCTCTATGTTGAGAACACCAATGCAAAGGCTTTGGGTTCATTCGGCCTGGTTTTCTTAGTTGTCACCGTTGTCAAGACGCTGACTGCTGCAGAGTCCACCTTCAACCTGATCTGGTCGGTGAAGATGGCCCGACCAATGTACCGGAAGTTTGCCGACTATGTGAGTGTGATCGTCGTGGCGCCAGTGCTTGCTTTGACGGCAATTGGGCTTCAGTCAGCGGGTGCCATTCAGCGGGCTTTGGAGATTGGTGTGGTCAGCCGCGTGTGGGAGACGTTTCTTCCGTTGACCATCATCTGGGCGTGTTTCACGTTTGTTTACATGTTTCTTCCGAACACCAAGGTGCGCTTCCACGCTGCGGCAGTTGCCGGAGTGTTTACAGGTTTTTGCTGGTTATTGGCTCAGTGGGCGTATCTTCGATTCCAAGTTGACCTCACGAAAGCAAACAAGATCTACGGTGGTTTTGCGGCCGTACCATTCTTTATCATGTGGGTCTATATTGCCTGGTTGGTCACTCTATTGGGAGTCGAACTCTCCTTTGCCATTCAGAACGCGAGGTTCTTTGTTCCAACTTGGGCTCAACGCGGGATGACTCCCAGAGAAGAGGAAGCCGCCGCTTTGACTGTCATGAAGGCCATCAGCGACCATTTCAGAGCGGGAAGGGGAGTGTTGTCCGCGGAGCAGTTGGCATCATCTTGCGGACTTCCCTTTCGGTTGGTATCCGTTGTTCTGCAGTATCTCGCGGATGGAGGGAATGTTGTCCGCACGAGTGGAGACACTGTCGGCTATCTGCCTGCAGTTCCATCTGAGATATTGACTGTGAAGAGGGTTTTGGATGCCGTGAGAAACCACGGTAAGGCGTCGCAAGTTCTTGACTCGAACTTCGATGAATACTCGCAAGGAATCGAACGAGACCTGGATGCTCTCCTTGAGTCTCGATTTGGGAAGATGCGTCTTGATACAACCTGCAAGAATGACTCCCCCGGGAAATGAGCATGGAAAGATTTCGACCGACTGTTGCCGTCATTGATCAGGCCGCGTTTGTTCACAATCTTCATCTTGTCCGCAAAAAGATTGGCGATTCCAGACGGCTCATGGCAGTTGTCAAGGCTGATGCATACGGTCACGGGGCTGTTGCCCTTGCGAAGGCAGCGGCAGGCAGCGTGGCAGACTGG
>JAKQFZ010000060.1 GCA_029558215.1 Candidatus Omnitrophota bacterium | reverse complement strand
CCGCATCGAGTTCGGCGATATACCCCAGCCCATTCCCACTGGCCTCACAGACCTGGACGTGCTCTTGGGTGGTGGGTTGATGAGGTCGGAACTCACGGTTATCGCGGCACGACCGTCAGTTGGAAAGTCGTCCTTGGTATCTCAGATCGCTGTCAACATCGCAAAATCGGGTAAGAAGGTCTTGGTGTTCCCTATCGAGATGAGTGCGGAGTCTGTGGTCATCAGGATCGCATCATCGGCTTCGGGTCTAGAACCCGTGATGTTACGCAACAACAAGTACAAGACTGACTGGAGCAAAGTCAGAAATGACATCGCTCCCATCTCAAAGTCGGAGTTGTGGATTGACGACGATTCCGCGCTCACTTCGGGTCGAGCTATTCTGACGGCGAAGGATCTCGCCTCGCGTCTTGGCGGTCTCGACCTCGTGGTTGTTGACTACCTCCAGAGGTTCGCCGACATCCCCAACGAGAATCGGAACAACTATCTAGGCAAAGTCACCAAGAACTTCGCAACATTATCGCGTCAATTGAACTGTCCTGTTATCCTGGTCAGTCAGTTGAATCGTCAATCAGAGAGCCGTAGTGGAAGCAGGCCGAACATGGCTGATCTTCGGGATTCGGGCGAGATTGAGAATGACGCCGACGTGATCATACTCCTCTACCGTGAGCACTACCACAACAAAGAAGCCGATCCCCACAAGACCGAACTCATCGTCGCCAAGCAGAGAAACGGAGCCACCGATACCGTTCCCTTGCATTGGGATTCCAATCACCTTCGATTTTCTTGTGTCGATGTCAGATATTAGGAGGTCTAGCATGGACGTTCAGAAAGCCCTTTTGACCCTTCGTGAAGCCTATAGAAAGGCCGATGGCAATTACTGCCCCAAGCACGAGGGAATCTATTTCAACCTGTGTGACTCCACTGCTAACTGCAACCCCGAATCGTGTTGGTTGCTGGCAATTACGTTGTTCATCAAAGGAGAGATTGAGAGTGAGTGAAGCAGAGGAGAAGTTCTGCCCTTTTGACCAGTTCGCCACGTCGTGTAGCGAGGGTTGCGGCCTCTACAACAAAGCAAAAGACATGTGTGGTCTTGCCATGTTGTCGGAATCCAAAGAGCTGATTGCGACCCTCATCGAAGCCTTGGGTATGTTCTCGGAGAACATGCAACGTCAACATCAGGGTTATTCGATGGCTTACAACGACGAGGCGTTCTACAAGTTGCTCCCGAAGGAGTGATCCCCTTGACCTTATGCTCCCTTGTGAGTATAATAGTGGTGTCCC
>JAKQFZ010000050.1 GCA_029558215.1 Candidatus Omnitrophota bacterium | reverse complement strand
CCCGCATTCCGCTCTGGATAACCATCTTCGGTTTGAGCCGCGTCAGGTCTGGTTCCTCGGTCGCAGCCACTGCTGCGTAGAGTCGCTCGACGCGAAAGATCAAATCGTCGTCATGTTGCATGAACTCACCGGGGAGATGATGCAGTCAACATGAAGACAATACCTCCCCATGCTCGGCTCTTCTCTGAGCCCCCATTATCCTTCGGCGACATCAGAGGCATAGGCTCGTTCTCGACTTTGACCCTGCCGTTGCACCATTGCTCGACATGTGCTTGTATGTCTCCACACTTATTGCTCACCTGATCAACGTTCTTCCCTGCGACAAATACGGCGAAGAAAGCATGTTTGACGCTCCCGCTCCTGCGGCGTCCGTATGTTTCTATGATCGTGACCAACCGCTCCAGATCACGCTCGCAGGTACTCTTCTGCCATAGTCGTTTGACTTCTATCACGGAGTATAGTCTGTTATTGCCATGCCAAAGGGCAATGTCTGCTCTGCGCCCCGTGCTGAGGACAGATGGTCTTCGACCGTGCTTCTGCTTGGCCCCGGCACCGTCTGCCAGCTCCCCGAAAGTGGCTTCCATGGTCAGTGATTCACCCCCCTTCAGGTGCCTGAACATGTTCTCCGCGATCTTCACCGACATCAGGCTCTCAACTCCGTAGTCGCACAACCACCAATCCTTAGTCCACTTTTCATGGGTGGAGTTTGCCTTCCGGATTCCACTGGCGATGTCTCGTAGAATTACTTGTCTATCCATCTATCCCCCCTTTTCTCACTTGGCCATACCTAGACCGGAAATATGTGTCACAGGGTGCTGACTTCACGAGGATGGGTATCCCCAGATTCGAATGGCTTTATCAGCCAGGAGTTGACCTCGCTTCACGATGCGCTCCTCATTCCAGATATCATCATCAGTGAAACGCTGAAAATATGAATTCAAGACCAATAGACTCTTCTTAACGATCTCTGGACGCTTCACGTAGAAGGCACCATTGCTGACATCGCTATTCAGAGGTTGAGTCAGCAAGGTCAGGTTACCCAAACTGTGAAGCAGAGTCTGCCGTCTGGATTCTTGCTCCTCTTCACTGC
>JAKQFZ010000041.1 GCA_029558215.1 Candidatus Omnitrophota bacterium | reverse complement strand
TACTGCCCTGATCGAATCCGCTGTTGAAGCCCTTGTTCATCCCGAAGAGGACAAAAAGGAATTCATTCGCAAGGCCGACATGGTCGTTCGCATCCACAAAGCGGTAATGCCCGACCCTGTTGCCCATGAGTTCGACGGGATTCGGTCAGTACTGACTGCCGTGGCCAACAACCTGCGGACACCACCCGAAGACGTGGACATCAGCCAGATCATGGAGGCGGTTGAACGGCTGCTGGATCGGTCCATTGCCACCAAGGGCTATGTCATTCACCAACCCAGTGGATCAGAAAGCAGGGATGGCAAGGCTACCACCTTCGGCAAGATTGACCTCAGTGCCATTGATTTCCACACCCTCAAGAAGCTGGTGGATCGTGGCCGGTTGCGAACGGTTGTGGACAAGTTGAAAGCGGCCTTGGAAAAGCGGTTGGCCAAGATGGTCGAGTTGAACCGCAGCCGCATGGACTACCTTGTGAAGTTTCAGGAGATGATCGAGGACTACAACACCGGCAGCAAGAACATCGAAGAATTCTTCAAGCTCCTGACAACCTTTGTGAAAGATTTGGACGAGGAGGAACGGCGTGGCGTTCGGGAAGGGTTGACTGAAGAAGAACTTGCCTTGTTTGACATCCTGACCAAGCCCGAAATGAAGCTCACGGAGAAGGAGCGGAAGCAGGTCAAGGCCGTGGCACAGGGTTTGTTGGGACGGTTGAAAGAAGAGCGACTGGTGTTGGACTGGCGGAAGAAGCAGCAATCAAGAGCGGCAGTCCGGCTGGCCATCGAAACTGCCTTGGACGAATTGCCCAGAACCTATTCCAAGGACATCTTCGGCCAGAAGTGCGACCTCGTTTACCAGCACGTTTTCGACTGTTATCAAGATGGGAAACATGGGGTCTACGAGGTGGCGTAGGACAGGACGCGTGAAGGAGTCTCCGCATGAGTGATAGCGGCAAAGCCGATGGCAGCATGGGTATGAAGGTGCCGTTCAGCACCTATGACATGTTCGGGTATATTATCCCGAGCGTTACCTTCTTGGCATCGATTCTTCTGTATGAGTTCCGCCTCCGGCAACACCCGTCCTCGCTTCACCTGCCGTTCTACACCTTCGTAAAGAGTTCCTATACAGGTTTGGTGCAAGGGAGTTGGGCATTTTCCTTC
>JAKQFZ010000039.1 GCA_029558215.1 Candidatus Omnitrophota bacterium | reverse complement strand
CTGGCTATCGAGACGTGCCGGATCGAGTTCGATGGAGAGCCGGTTTCGTTTGAAGCAGACGAAGCGCTGGCTGCTAGGCAAGGCGATATCGAGGAGAGATCAGCGCTTCAGGATGCAAAGGAGTTTCTTCTGGAGTGTCTGAGGGAGAAAGTAGAGGAGTTCGGAAACGTCCGTTTCAAACTTCTATCGGTTGGCGCTAACGAGGTGAAGAAACAAGCTGCCGCGGCTGGCATATCAAGCGCAACGTTGAACCGTGCAAAATGTGCACTTGGTATCAAGCCGATCAAGATTGGTCTTAAAGAAGGCTGGGTTTGGCAGTTGCCAAAAGAGTCCGTCGAAGATGATCAAATATCGCGAAGATGATCGTGTGCATTACATGAGCATCTTCGGCTTTCTTGATCATCTTCGGAGAGGGAATAGACATGATGAACATCCTTGAGACGGCGGAGAGCATCGGACTGCAAGTGCAAAAGAAGACTGCTTTGGAGTCCAGTTCGCCTTGTCCATTCTGTGGCGGCAAAGACCGGTTCATCCTGTCATTGAAGTCGGATCGGTTCTGGTGCCGGCAATGCCAGCGCAAAGGCGATGCTATTCAACTTGTACGCGATGCCAGAGGACTCGGTTACCTTGAAGCCTGCAAAGCGGTTGGCGTAGCACCACGCGAAAAGTCTGACAAGTCATTCAGAGCAAAGCCGGTTCCGGTACGTAATGCCTGGACTCCAAAGCCGGACTCATTACCGTCTGAACTCTGGCAGGAGAAGGCGGTGGCGCTTGTCGAACAGTGCCAACGGAACCTACGGAAGAAGGAACACCAGGATGACTTGGACTGGCTCATCCTTGAGCGGCGGTTGACTTCTGAGACGATCCGCAAGTTTCGGCTCGGTTGGAATACGGCTGGTTTCTGTGATCGGCGTGCATCGTGGGGGCTTTCTGAGACAGTGGACAATGCAAGCTTGTACGTGCCAGCCGGACTTGTCATTCCGATCTACCAGGATGACAAACTCATTCGCGTCAAGGTTCGCATACCGGAACGGCTTCGGAACGAGGACGGCAAACCGTATCACATCCTGTCCGGCTCATCATCGGATCCGGCGCTCATTGGTGATCGCTATGCGATCATCCTGGTAGTAGAGAGTGAACTGGACGCATTCCTTGCCTTGCAGAGTGTATCTGACTTCGCTTCCGTGCTTTGTCTCGGTTCGGTGGTTTATCGTCCAACAGAAGGCACGTATGGCGCTCTAATGAATGCCAGAGCGGTTCTTTCTGCACTGGACTCGGACAAGGCAGGTGCGAAGGAACATTATGCCTGGTGGACGGAGAACGTGCCACAGGCAAGGCGTTGGCTGGTGCCAAAACAATACGGCAAAGACTTGACGGAAGGCTGCCAGCATGGTCTGGACATACGTGAATGGCTTTTCGCCGGTCTGTTTGCTGAAGACAAAGCGAACCTGGACTGGTTCATTGAGCGGTCGGCTATCATGGAATACGATGGTGGACTCGAACGGCGCGATGCTGAACGTAAGGCGCTGGCAGATATCAAACATTGGAAGGAGTAGAGAACCATGCAACTGGAACGACGGATATCACGCTTAGAACGAGAGACAAAGCCAAAGCAGAAGCCGGTTCGGATAATGACTCTGGCTGATGTCGCATTGGCTTCGATCAATATGAGGCTCGGTAAACCACCACTGGACGATCGGTATGAGTGGATATCTCCGACGCCAAGTCTGGCTGACTCGATGAACGAGAGACAGAAGGGGGTGATTGCGGATGCAACGGAATGAGGCTTCGGAAAAACTCACAACAAAGCAACAGGCTGCCATTGCTGCGATTCTTCGCTGTCCTACTCTGGCGGAGGCTGCCAAGGCGATCGGCGTGGCGCGCGTGACTGTTTCACGATGGATGACTGACAGCACTTTCAAGCGCGAACTAAGCAAGGCTGAAGGTGATCTCATTGCATCGGCAACGCGAAGGCTTGCCACGTTGACAGAGAAGGCGATCCGAACGTTGGAGCAACTTCTGCAGGACAAAGACACTCCGGCTCCGGTGCGTGTTCGAGCGGCGCTTGGTGTGTTGGAGTCCATGGTCAAACTGAAGAGCTTCCAGAACCTGGAAGAGAGAGTCAGTGATCTCGAAGGATCGATCACTTGGCTGGATAAGGATGAGATATGAACTTCGATAGACGTATCAAGAGTCTTGAAAACAGGATGAACCACGGCAAACCTACCGTGGCGGTTCTGCAATGCGTAACCGATGAGGACTGGTTTGATGGTTGCGGATACTTGAAGCAGAGCGAAGCCAAAGAACAAGCGCAACAGGCTGACAGAGCGGTTACTTTCGTTCACTGGATACCGGAACAGAAAAGCGCTTGACAAGTGCCTTTAGTTTGTGATACGCTTCAAGCGTATGATGAAAACATATAAAAAGGCACAAAAGAATAGATATGGCACGTTCTATGCTGTAAAAAAGGATAAGTGTCGCATAACTAGTGTTATGTAAACTTCACTTTTGCAAGTCACTTTTTGAGGTTCTGTAAGTGATAGAAAATACTGGACTTGATGCAACGTTACCAGAAAACACGTCCAGAAACCTATTATGGAAGGAGTGAGTCATTATGCTGGAAGTCAACACAGGTGGCAACGGACGGTTGTGCATCTACACGGTAGAAGACTTGGCAGAGGTGCTGCAAGTGTCGGACAAGACCTTGCGTTTGTACCTGAACAAAGGACGGCTCCGAGGACGCAAACTTGGCAAGCGGTGGTTTATCTCCGGTGAAGCGGTGCAAGAATACTTCAGCCAGGCGGCGCTACCGGACGAACTGAGTGAGGATGAGGAAGGAACATAGAACTGAACTGGACTGGAAGGAGGTGAGAACATGGAATTGAGAGAGCGTAGAGGCAAAGACGGCACATTGAGATTCTTCATTGACTGGACGGTGGACGGATACCGGAGGCGTCAAAGTCTGAAGAACATTCACGATCGAAAGACGGCACAAGTGGCGTTTGCAGAGTTCCAGACGCGGTTGGCGCGAGGACAAGTAGGACTGGCAGTCAACGCGAACTTGTCGCTGCGATGTTGTTTGAGCACACACGTCAAAGCTAAGCAGGTGACATCATGCGAACGGCACGGCACCACTTTGGAGAGTTACGCAAAGGAACTTCTCGAATACTTCGGAGAGAACAAACCGGCTCGAACACTGACAGAGAGCGCGGTCAATGAGTACCGGCTGCATCTTCAGGCGTCCGGCAACTGTGCTGATACGATCAACCGCAAGGTGACATTCCTGCAGGCGGCGTTGGAGCGCGCGGTTCGAGATGGTTTCATACCGAAGAACCAACTGAAGCACCTATCGCGTTTGAGCGATCGGCGTCCGGAGCAAGTGAATACCTACATGGAACAAGATGAGGTGGATCGCGTTCTGGATGTGTTGCGCAACGGTATTGAGAAGACTGTCAACCGAAGCAATGGACGCCATTACATGATCCGTGTTGGTCGCAATGTGAAACTCTACCGGCTGGTGGTGTTCCTGGTGAATACCGGTGCCAGGCTCGGAGAGGCATTTCAGTTGACTTGGCGTGACGTCAACCTGGATAAGTCGATCGTGACACTTCAGACAACAAAGAAGGCTGCCAGAGGAAAGCGAACCAAGGCGCGTGACATTCCGATCAACTCCACACTTCGGGAACTGTTTGACGGCATGGACAAAGCCGAAGGTTCTGTTTTTCAGTACAGCGCTTCTGCAAGGTCACAGGTTGGCAAAGCTTTCCGGAACGCTGTTCGGTTGGCTGGTGTCAAACCTTACAGAGTCCATGATCTGAGACACACATTCGCATCCTGGTTGGCGATATCCGGCGTTTCTCTGTATACGATCAAGGAACTGCTCGGACACGCCACGTTGACAATGACAATGCGATATGCTCATCTGTGTCCGTCTGTGAAGTCTGAAGCGGTCGAAAGATTGGCGTTTGGCGATGCCAGAAAAGGCAAGAAAGTGCTCGAAATGCCTGCACGATCTGGCTAGTTTTTGACACCAGATAGGCACATTTTAGGCACACGGCAAAAACGAACTGAACCGAAGATGTTGAAAAGTAAGCACTTGAGAACCTTAGTATCTCAGTATCACAAACTGGAGGCCACTGGTTCAAGTCCAGTATCGCCCACCAGCCTAAACAACACATCCTTCAACACTTACTTCAAGCATCGGTTCAAGGTCAGGTCAACTGAAATTGCCTGTTTTTGCCTATTTTGGGCACATCTAAGGCACGTTTTAGGCACACGGGTTTTTTGGCATGGAAATTTATCGGACTCGTGTGAGTGAAAAGCGACGGAGAAAGTGAGAACTTTTCTCCGGCATGGAAAGGAATACGAACCATGAAATGCACGATCTACCGTTCACTGTATGCAGAGGCTGAACTCTCTACCGAACATCCAGCATCATCCTACGGCGTACCGGTCTTGGTCATTCTCGGACAAGCGTACGGTGCCGATGACATTCTACCGTCTGGACTGACAGCGGCGGCGCTGGTTCAGGCATACCTGGACAGGACTGAGTCCGGCTGTGGAGAGTGGTGCGAATTAAGCGAAGAAAGCGAAAGAAGCGCACGGCGGTTTCTGAACCTGCCAGAAAAAGGTGCATCGGAGCCACTTGGCTTGATCGAGGTCACGCGCGAAGGCATTGCAGAATGGTTTGGCGGTGAAAACGTCAACCGGTATCAGTACCTGGTCGGCTGGTATTACTCCGATCAACGTTCATTGGCTGCACTGTCTGAAGTGTTCCGAGATCGTCCAGAAGGTGATACCTGGACACGCGACGGCGTGACCGGAGTCTTTGCATCGGCTGAAGAGGCGCTCCGAGACTTTCGCAATGCTCAAACGAATTAAACGAACTAACGAACTAAGTCCGGCATTCAGGATGAGGCGAACCGAAAGCGAAGTCAGGCACAGATAGGTATCCCGAAGGCGGAAATAAGAGAACGAAAGAACGACATCCAACAAAGTGTTGGACAACGTTCAGTAGGGCATACACCGGCGGCGACTCGAGCCAAAGCCGCCGCGTCTAAGACAAACGCCGGTGCGGTGGCAGACTGACATACACTGCAAGGCAGGCTTCTCTTGCGTCAACAGGTGGAGCCTGCCTTTTGCCTGTGCTGTTGCGTGTCCGTCAAGGTTCGTCGTTTACACTTGAATTGTCGGCAAACGGTGGAATAATGGTCTTGAGACTGAAACGAATTGAAACGGAGAAACGGACATGACTGCAAAGGACAAGAAACAGAGCACACGCAAACCTTCCATAGCACAACCTACCACTAAGACTATGCTGACTGAGTCAGCGTTTGAGGAACTACGAAAGAAGCCTCTATCCAAGATGACTGGCACGGAACTCAAGGCGCTGGCTGACAACTGGTCGGAGTACGTGAAGCCAAACGACAATGAGAGTCCAGGATACTCAGATGGTATTTTCGACTATGATACAAAAACGATACCAATTCCAACAGAGATCGAGAGTGATCCTCACTGGATACAGGTCGGCAAAGACGGTTACAAAGGAACATACATGATCACGGCATCAAATGGAAAGTCATACCGTGAAGCGATGCCTTTTGACTCCGAAGAGTATCTCAGTGCTGAACACCTGGACAGGATAGTTGCAGACTCAGAGGCTGTCAGGAAGACGGCGTGGACTCGCTTTGTGGAAACAAATGCAGAATGCACACGTGTGCTTGAGTGGAATAACTATAGCTTGCGATCACAGAGAGCGCGAGATCTTGATAAGAAGAGAACTCGATCTTTACAGGCTCTGCAAAACGCTGACTGGTCAGCCGTTGCCTACCGTCAGCTTAAGCGTGCTATAGAGGATAACGACATCAAACGTGCAGTCTATTGGCAAAGCATAGCGGCGTGGCATGATGCTTGTTTGAGTTTCCGTTGGCACTCGAAGCACGTCCGACAACGGAAGGAGAGCGCACCTAAAGGCGGTCATCCTGGTGAACCAAAGGACAAGGAACTTCGCGATACGATCATTACGGCGCTCCACAAAGCGATGAGAGACAGAGGATACAATGAACCATACAACTGGAATGATCCTGCTTTCCTTGAAGACGCGAATGCTGTGCTGAGAGAAGTCAAAGGCAAGGCGAGGTTCACGAAGCATAGAAAAGCTGTCAATACGGCGTTTGAGAGTCTAAAACCGGAAGCTGTCCGTTCGTAGAGAACCACACCAAGAAAAAAGAAACACGTTCCTAACCATCGGTTAGGGACACAAGTCAGGCGTAAAGTCCATTAGACGATATTGAACTGAGGTCGTTCTGATGGATACGAACTGGCTGGCACGAATTGAAGAGAAGCTTGACGCAACGCTCGAACGTCAGGCTGCACTCGAAGAGCTCTTACTGCAAAACCTTCCACGAAAAGACATTCATCCTGAATTCATAACACTGGACGAAGCGGCGCTCATTGGCGGCATGACAAAGCGTGCCGTCCAGAACCGGCTGAAGCAAGAGTCCAGTTCGCCGTCTGGTTTTGCCATTAGAACGCTTCACGGGAAAGTCCATAAGCGCGACTGGCTGGCATATCTGAAACATCTCACAGAGAGGAAACCGAAGCGCGGACAGGTTGTCCGAGAGGCTTTGGAGAATATCTTAGGAGGTTGATCATGATATTGATGATTGGAAAAGTGGCAACTGCGACGTTTGAACACGCGGCGCTTTTGCGTGTGGCAGGTTTTGAGTTTGTCGAACCGGAGTTTAGAGGCCGGCGCGTGATCCTTTGGTTCAAGGACTCGGACGGCAAGGCAGAGGAACTTCTGCGAAGGCATGAGGCCGAAGGCGTGCCAGTCAACTCTCGATCGTATGCCGATGGATTGGCTTGGGCGAAAAACATCATCTTCGCTGCCAGAGATCAGGTTGTTGCGTAGCACAGAAAAGGATCGGAGATGTCATTCATTCAGATAGATCGAGAGATATTCAAACATCCTGTTTTTCAGCGACGCGATGATTGGCTCGGTCATTTTTTCCGCCTGGCGAATTGGGCGTCGGTCACGGAGCGC
>JAKQFZ010000022.1 GCA_029558215.1 Candidatus Omnitrophota bacterium | reverse complement strand
CCCGAACACCGACGCGAACGCCAGTCCCAACAGCAACTCGCACCCCAACTCGGACACCGACCCGAACACCGACACCGACGGAATCCGCGACGGAAACACCAACACCATGAGCGGGTCAGTTAAGGGCGGGCGATCTTCTTTTCAAGAGCAGCCCTTAGAACCGCTTCGCGAACCTGAAGGCTGCCACCCAGAGGATTCAACCGGAACGTGAGAAAAGAGAGGGCACCCGGCTGTATCACCTGCATCACTGAGCCAGTACAGAAATTCGCCATTTCTCCTTGACGGAACTACGTCTTTGGGGCTATCCTACGTGCAACTGGAATCTGGATTTTCCGAACATGCCAGCATGTTCGGATCTGGTCAGTTAGACGCGGTAAGCTAATACGATGGTTCACGAAAATTCAGTGAGGGGATTCTGCTATTCAGGAAAGGCCTGCCAGCAGTGTATCCGCTTGTCAGAACAGCCTGATATCGTTTCTCTTTTTTCGAACCTTCAAGGCGATCTGCATTGCCTTAATCCTTTCAGGAGTGTGAAGAGATGATAATTCACAGTCGCTTTTTCAAGAGTGTTTGTTGGTTTGTAGTGCTGGCCTTTATCGGGACAACCTCGAACCTGGAGTGCCTTGTTTTTGCTGACAATTTTCTAAATTCTGCCAAACCTCAAGCGGTTGGCCCGGGCTTTCGCCTCCAAGAACAGCTTGAGAAACTCACTCAGATTGGCGTGGGTGCGACGCTTGGCAAGACTCTTGGCGAAAGCGATCTACGCCAGTTGTCCTCCAATCTGGCTCGCGTGGGTGACGACATTCTGGCCTTGGATGAAGAGATCCAAGCTGAGTTCAGAGAAAACATTACAAAGCTTTCCAGTCCCGAACTTCCCCCTGTTGGTTTGGAGCGGTATCGGGCTTTCATCAAAGAGTATGAGAAGCGAAAGGGAGAGGTTCTGTCGGCTTTGGCTGCTGCAAAACAGAGCAAGACCCCCCAGGAAGCACAGGACAATTGTGCAGCGCTTAATACGGTCGTCGCAAAGTATTCGAGAAGAAACGCCATTGATCCAGCGCAAGTGGAAGTGATGCCCTTCAGAGGCAGAACGATCAAGGATGGACAGACCGAGAACAAGTCCAGTGCAGATCTGGAGAAAGATTACAAAGAGTTCTCTTACGAGAAGGCTTTGGCGAGTTCTTCTGCTCCGACGGCTGAGGATCTCGCTGAAACGGAAGACATAGTCTTCCACAGTGAGATCATTGAGGCGGCGACGCGACTTGAGAAGAATCCGATTCGAATGTTTCGATTTGTTGCCGACAACTGCTACTACCAGCCTTACTACGGGAGCATGAAAGGCTCTTTGGAGACTTTCCGTCAGCAGGCGGGCAACGACCTTGATTCGGCGTCGCTGTTGATGGCTCTGTACCGCTACTCGGGGATTCCGTGCCGATACGTCTCCGGAGAAATTGAAATCCCGATGGCTCAGGCGCTGAACTACATTGGAGTTGAGAACTCACGAGTGATGGGTTCTGTGCTTGCCACCAATGGCGTTCCTGCAGTGACGATGATCAACCAAGACACAGGTGAGCAGTTTCTCAGGATGAAGCACTACTGGGTCATGGCGTGGTTGCCTTCGAAATATCGTGGAGTGGGAGGAGGCAACAGTGGATCCTGGATATACCTTGATCCTTCTTTCAAGCAGCATGTTTTCACGACGGGTATTGACACCACCGAAGTCCTTGAACTGGACGAGCAGAGCCAGGCAAGTCAAGTCGAATCCAATATCGTCCACAACAGCCCTTACTCTTTCAACTTCAGCATGGACGGTCTTCGAGGCGACATGAATGGATATCAGACCAAGATGTCCAATCATTTCGAGGCAAATGTTCCTGAAGAAGCGCCGCTTCAGCAGATGCTGAACTATATGGACATTGTTCGGGAGGACTTTGACTTCCTTCCTGGGAGTCTTCCCTATCGGGTTTTGAGCACGGCGGGAAACTTCTCCGTGGTTCCGGCCAATATGCGCTTCTACGTTACCCTGAACATGAAGAATTATGATCCATACGACGTCTTCGGGGATGGTTCCAGCCTTTCCTATCGAGCCAGTACGCCTTTTCTTGCAGGCAAGCGTATCATCGTCGGTTACGTTCCTGCTTCTTCTTACGATGCCTCAATCGTCGCTGCCTACGGGGGCATCAACAACTGCCCCGCCTCCGCTGCAAACCTGAAACCCGGTGTTCGTATCAACGGGGTACTCGCCAAGGAAGGATCCGGCTCCCGAATCGGGGAGGAAGAGGATTTTGAGATTGCGGTGAGCGGTCCGGACGGCACCAATGATCGGATATCCAACAAGGTTGTCGTGGGTTCCTATCACGCGGTCGCCTTGGATTTGCAGGGTGTAGCACCCAAACAAGCCTATGAACGACTGGAGATTCTCCAGGCCACAGTTGACCGGATCAAGGCGATGGTTGACGACGCATCGGGGAGTGGCCAGCCGACGATCACGGTCGATCGAGACGACGTGGCCGGCGAGTTTTTGTCTGTTGCCGGTATGGTCTACTGGACGCACATGATGAACTACGCCGAGCACGGAGCGATGCAGGAGAACATTCTCTACGTGAAGGGTGTCTCTGAGGCCGTTGTCTCTTTCGGCTTGGACACGGAGTACTTTTTCGGCATGCCCAGGGGAGTTGATCCGTCCGGCTCAGGCATTGATGTTGATCTGAACATCTTCACCCCGTTTAATCGCAAAGGTGACGAGACCGTCAATACCGATTTTGCCAAGCGATACGGGTACCGTTCTTCCATCGAAGAGCACAGTATGTTCGATGAGTTGCTCAAGGAAGTTTTTGGCACAACTACGGGTGCGGCTCCCAAGGTGACGACAAATCCCTTCCTGCGTGAGACGGAAGCTGAGAACTACCCAACCGTCTCGGCGGTCAAGGCTTTGAAGATCGCCAATGATCAGGGCATTCCGATCTACAGTTTGGATTCGATGGATGCCTACAATGCCGTCTCTGGTGAACTCAGTTTGTTTTCCAATGTGCGCTCGGACATTGTCAATGGTTTGAGAGCGGGCAAGACGGTTGTTGTTCATCAAAGGGCAATCAACTTCTATGACTGGCATGGATTTGGGTACATCATTACCGACCAGGCAACCGGTGACGCAACGTACATGATCTCCTCAGGTTCCAACGGTGGAGATACGGCGGAAAAGAGCAAAATCGAAGGGGCGATCGAATGGCTCTTTGGACCAGGTTCTACCGGCTATGTGATTGCGACTGGATTGTTTGTCATCTCTCAGTTTGGCGAATTCCTTGGGAAAGCCTGCGGCATCATCGGTGCCGTTTGGGCGATTGTCACCCTGATCATCGAGTTGAAGAATGCTGAAGCCGACGGCAAGTATTGCCCTCAGGCAAAGGAGATGCTGATTGATGTTCTCATCATGTTCAGCGCTTTGAGCGCGCTGTTGAGCATCATAGGCATATTCGTTGGCCCGTTGATGGCATTTGTCCTGTTCATCATCGGGATGTATCTCAGCATCGCCATAGATATTCTGAAGGTCATGCTACCAATCATCTGTGCGTATATTGACGCTCTCGATAGTGTCCGGTTGCAGATTCAACGGTATTTCTATGGATGGCGAACAAGACTCAACGGCAGCCTCGGTGTTCCATTGGTTGTGGAAGGATAGCAACTTCTTTGTCCATGGAGGCCGATGCTGTTTTGGCTAGAGGAGCAAAAACTGTTGTTTCCGAGAGACTTTGAAACAAGTCCGGGAGGATAGACTCATGCGATATAGATCATGGACGATGCGTACTGTGGCCTTGGGAGCTTTTCTGGTTCTCGTGGGTGCAACGGCCTTTGCCCAGAATGAGCAACGGGTTACCGATGCACTCAACTGGCTCAAGAGCCAACAGAATCCCAACGGGAGTTGGGGAAGTGCCGATCATTACGCAAGGCCAATGCAGTTTGACACAAGCCTTGTTCTGACGGCGTTTCAGGCCGCCGGAGAGACCTCATCCAACGAGTATCAAAAGGGTGTGGCCTGGCTTGCTGGTGCAACGGACGAGTACACAGACTACCTTGCCCGCAAGATCATCGTTCTCGCGGGTGCAAGTGGTGCTCCTGTCAACAAGATCAATCAGCTGATATCTTATCGCTATCCGGAAGGCATGTGGGGATATCGGGCACGCTTGAGTTCCGGTTTCAAGAACTACTCGGGAAGCGCTCTTGACACGGCTCTGGCGACTTTGGCTTTGTTGAAGTCCGGCAACCGACTGCAGGATGAATCCTCTGTTCTCTCTTGGATTCTCGGGCAACAGATTGCCGATGGAGGATGGGGTTTCCAGGGCAGTCCGCTGGGGGATGCTTTTGTGACCTCGGAAGTGCTCGAACTTCTTAAGGATTACAACCAGATTTATGATCTGACCGCTTGGTTGAACAAAGCAGCTGCTTTCTATCTTGCAACTCAGAATGGAGATGGCGGTTGGGGCAGAGACGGGAGTAATGCATTTGACACCGCCGCTGCTCTTCGGGCGCTTTTCGCGTTGTCGTCACCTCCGCCCAATACAACAGGAGCATTGGGCGTCATCATCTCTGCACAGAGGGGCGACGGCTCCTTCAATGGGGATATCGCGGACACGGCGATGGCCATCTTCCCCTTGCTCCGAAGCAAGGCTGATCTGGCGGTCAGAGCGAGTGAGATTGTAACCGTACCGGCGCAGGTAGATGCCGGA
>JAKQFZ010001165.1 GCA_029558215.1 Candidatus Omnitrophota bacterium | reverse complement strand
GGAATCAAGACACCAGCGACGAGGATTGAATCATGGAACTAAAACCGGAGAAGTGGATCAACATTATCAAGAATAGTGTGTTCCCCGGTAAGGACAGAGGTAGCACCACCAAGATTGTTTACATCGCATCGGGTCTGGGCGGGGCGCTGTCCGCCCTGATCTCGTCTCTCGGAATGCTGGGCGTCTATATCTGGAAGGGAACCTGTGATGCTACGTATGCAACAGCCTGTGGAGCCCTCTGGGTTGCAGTATTCGGATTCGCAACCAGCGCCCAAAACCACAAAGCCAGCACAGACCAAAATCCAAAAGCTGATGATCGACCTTAAACTGTCCACCGATGTTTATGATCTAAGGGATGCGGTGTATGCCATTCTTAAAGAGCTTGAAGTTGACCGCTGATACTTGGGCGTATTTGGCTCTAGGATCGCTCCTGCTTTTTGGTGGCAGTCTTGTCTATTCCTGGCTAAAGGACAAGCGTATCGATGAGTTAGAGGGCAAAGCGAAGGCCCAGGAGACGCGGGCGGAAATGTGGATCCAGAACGCCAGAACCAAGGAGGAACTGGCTTACCAATACCAACTCCAGAACCAAGCCCTTGCGCTTCAGGTTGCCAGTCTGAAAGAACAGTTGAAGCCGATCCCGCCCAAGCCGGGGCCGGTTCCGGTTGACGGTGAACTGGTTGCCAATCTCAAGATGTTCGGGTTAAAAAAAGAGGTCAAACTTTTTAACGCAGACGAATACAACCAGCTACACTTTGGGGACGCTCAACTGATTTGGGCTTGGGCCAGTGAAGCCAAACGTGTTCCTGCCCTTGAGGATGGGATCGTTCATAGGGATGCAGTCATTGAGAAACAGTCTCAACTCGTGAAGGGATTGGAGGCACAGAATGTCGAAACCAATCTTGCGCTTGATTCCGCCAAGAAGGCATTTGCCGAGAAGCAAGCCCAGGTTGAGACAGTCGAATCTATCCTGAATGAAACCAAGAAAAAGCAAAGAGCCACCGAGGTTCGCTGGTGGCTCAAGGCTGGTGGTGCTGCTGTGGCTGGCTACTTCATTGGGAAGAATCTTCGTTGACCTTGCAATGATCTTCGGTCCATTCGACCAGACGCTTGTTCCTGGTTGATTCTGACTCCACGAACAAATGGTCATATTCACCAGTATAAAATGTGCTACGATATTTGAAGATGGCCCTGAACTTTTTGAAACTATATTCCCACTCGTATCTTACGATCTTTGATTTCCATTTGTCTGTGTGACCGCACTTAGGGCACACTCTACCAGCCTGGGCTAGAGACATCCCATTAAGAACGGGCATCTGGTACCCACAGTGGCACACTACAGCCTGATGCCAATCGCCGTGGTGCTGTTCCCAGTCGTCGTATTCAGCGGTGTAGGGATCAACCTTCTGCTCCGGCTCAGGCTGGGGTTCAGCAGCTTGTTCTACCGGCTTTGCTGGCTCACACCTAAAAAGCTTCTTCAACCAATCCATCGTTGGCCTCCTGCCTACTAGGGTAGACCCCAAAGAAAACTTCGCAAGGGGGCTTGACTTCTTTCTCGTTCTGGACGAATATCTATGTAGGGTGTTCATCGGCCTCCTACTAGCCCTAGCAGCCTGACCCCTGCCCCCTGAGCCAAAAACTCGGGGGGTTTTGCTATTGACTTCCATATTCGTATGAGTCATAATTCGGTTGGCTAGTGGTGAGGTGAATCATGAATGATGAACTTGAACAATACGAATACCTGGAGCCAATCAGAAACGATCTGATTGATGCAGAGTTTCTGTGCAAGCTTCCAACTGGTGAGCCTGTTCGTTTTAGGTTGCCAATCGTTGAGAAGGGCAAGATCCGAACCCGTGTGGTTCATGCGTTCCGGCGGGCTTTGAATCACCCCAAGAAGAACTTTCGTCCCAACGCGGATCTGCGCGGGAAGCACTCATCTTTGATCTGCATCGACATTGATGACATGGCGCCCAAGCTGGAGTCGATCTTGTTGGATCTTCACGCCAAGGGAACGGTTGATTGCTTCCGCTCCATGTCTGGTCGTGTGAAGGCGTTCATCTGTGTCATGCACCACGGGAAGCGGATCACCAAGCCCGATGCCCTCCAGACCGTCTTGGAAGTCTGTGGGGATGAGATCGCGTCCAAACTTGATCTGAATGGGCTGTTCACCTGCTTCTTGAACAAGGATGCGGTGGAGGCGATGCGGGATGCGGTTGCTCACCCCATTGAACTGATCCCTGCCAAGAAGCAGAAGGCCGAGTTCAAGCCCAGGTCGCTGCCATTCTGGGTGGTCAAACGGGTTGAGATGAAGTTCGGCAATCTGGCTCCGCTGGTGCTGGAGCTACTGAAATGGGCCAAGCGTGGGGTCAAGGGCAGTCTGCATATCTCGCAGAGGTGGTTTGCCGAGCAGCTTGGGGTGTCCCAGTCAACGGTCAGCAGGTTGATCGGCAAACTGATTAAGATGGGTCTGCTGGAAGTTGTGGACGGTGGCTACAAGGATGGTTCGTATGCCAAGAAGTATCGGTTCCTTGGTTGGATGAAGGAGGTAAGTGAACAGCTTCTTTCTTTTACCTCTACTGTCCTGTCCCAGGGAAAGACCCTTGTATGCAGGCCCGATTCGCCCTCGAACGGGAACTGGAATGATGCCCTCTGGAAGATGGCAAACTTCTTCAAAAGTGGGATCGACTACCTGAATGCGGTGTCGTCTTGGGCAGGGTTTACCCAGAAGGACCGTCGTGGACGGGCAAAAGATACTTGGAATCACCACGCCAAGAAGAATAACCTTGCGCTGATCTAGGAGACGTCATGAAGAAGCCGAGTGAGCATGTGTGCTTGCTGTGTGCAATGTATATGTTCAATGGTCAATGCTCTGCTGGCAACACACCAACCATCCGTGATAGTGGGGAGAAGGGGATGACCTGCTTCAAGGGGAAGTGTGTTGAATATGCCAGCATCAAGAGCGTGGCCGTCGAGCATCATCCCATCGGATTGAATGCCGAGTTCCTAGAGAACACTAGGAGGTTCAAGGAAATCATGCTGGACACATCGCTTTAATGGCTTAAACTGGTATCAGGATGGGATTCCCTTATGCCAAAGTCTAAGCACAACAAAACCAAGCGCGGGACAAGTCGGCAGCGATCGATCATACGCTCCAGAAACCAGATGGAGTCAGAAAGTGATATGGCCATGTTGCTTATGTTGCTCCTGTTGGCAAGAGATGGAGACGATGAGGCGAAGTCAGCCATCGATAGGCTTGTGGGTAGCAGCGACGAAATGAAGTCTATGGCGGCGGCGCTTGGGGAGGTGCTTGATCGGAAGGGATTTGCCCTAAAGGGGGCCAAGGCTGTATGAACCTAATGATCTTCTGGATTTGGATGGGCATCGGTGTTCTGTGGTGCCTGTATGCCTGGGCTCGTCAGCTTGACAAGGACCTCTATAATCCATTAATGGTATTGTCTTGGCCAGTTTTCCTTCTATTCTGGATTGCAATGAGTCTTGATACTTA
>JAKQFZ010001162.1 GCA_029558215.1 Candidatus Omnitrophota bacterium | reverse complement strand
CTCGCGAAGCCAGAGGGAAAATCCGTAACTCATCAGTCTGGGCTTGGATGCGTAGACGATTCCTTTCCTTATTTCCTTTGCCATCCTAAGGTACACCTGATGGGCGTTCAGACTAGACTTTGGGTAGAGGAAAACCCTTGTCGGAAACTCGCCGGTATCACAGACAGGCCATATCTCGTGTCCACCGTGGCAACTCGTTGCACCCAATATCTCCACCTTTCCCAAGCACGATGCCGCCTTTGCCAGGATGTAGAGCCTGCCAAAAGCGTTTGACGAAAGGTCGTCGCCAACAAGAGTGAAGTGAAGCTCACTCATAGACTCAGACTTCCTTCAGACACACAACCCGGATACACGGTTCCTCATCCCTATGGTAATCCTGCGGTTCCTCTTGCCGAATCTGGGAGAAGCCACACGCCACGAGAGTGCGCTCAAGGCGTCGGAAATTGTAGCCGTACCGATGAGCATCTCCATCAAAGCGTTGCCATCCGAAGATGTTGTTCATGCGATCTTCGTTTCCACTCAAGTACTCTCTGACTGCAGAATCAAAGTCCGGGCACTCTATGACGAGAGTGCCTTTGTCATGGAGAATCCTGTGCCAATTCGTCAAAGCACGCTCAAAGTCATTTCTGCTGAGATGTTCGATCACATGGTAGATCTCGATCCGATCCACAGAGTTCGGTGGATAGGGAAGATGGCGGATGTCACATACGGCATCAGTCGCCAAGGTCTTTCTCCAGTCAATGTTGAGATAACCTTCCAAGTGTCTGTTCCCGCAACCGAGATGAAGACGATAGTGTCTTGAGGGTAAGCCAAAGAGGAGTCTCAAGTGCTGCATCGTCCGGAACGCGAACCTGCGCAGTGCATTGAGAATGCTGTTTGCGTACCAAGAGTCACGAAGCCATTTGAGAATACCGGTAAGATTTGTGTGAAATCTCTCATCAAACCATCGGGAGAACTTCTTTGGAAGGAGCAAAGGTCTCAACATCACATTCCCTTCATGCTTCTGGATAAATCTCTCTCCAGGGGAAAACGTCTGAATGACCAGTTTCTATCAGATCGAGTACCATTCTGATTGTGTTTGCAGCGTTGTATCTGTGGAGAATCTTTCCCTGTCCT
>JAKQFZ010001147.1 GCA_029558215.1 Candidatus Omnitrophota bacterium | reverse complement strand
CAGATCCTGGACAAAAGAGAATCTCACTGCGTCGGCATACATGCTACCACTCACGTCAACATTCTCGTTGCTCATCTCCACATTGCCACCGGTACCGGTCAGAAAGGAGTGCTGTCCGAGTGAAACCCATTCGTTCTTTGTGGCGGCTTGGTCAACATGATACGTTGTCACTCCATCAAGGTGAGTGACCTTGTAGGTAATTGGATTTCGACGGCCTGCGCCATCTCCCCAAGTTGTGTAGACGCTATAGATGCCAGGCACCCCAAGATCCGGAACGAAGAAGGCCGACTTCGCTCCTGCAAGAGAGCGAAAAGTGGAACTGTATCGGGAACCGATGCCGGTTGTGCAACCGACCGCCGTTGAATTGGCGCTGGCATCTGCAAAGACTCCTTCTTCCGAATATCTTTCAAAGTTTTGCCGACCCATTCGACTTTCGATGATGATGTCCGTGGGTGTAGCAGCAACTGTGGGTGTGGCTGTCGGTTCATTCAGGGCGCGGGTGAGTGTCATTCGGGATGCGGCGATGAATCCCCACGCGGAAGACAGATGATCTATGACGACGACCTTAAGATTGCTCCGATCGAAAGCCGAGAGCGGCCAGGAAACAGAAATCCTGATATCATTGCTGTCATGTCCCCAGGTACACTGAACAACATCGCCAAACTCTCCGGCCTTGATCCGGGGATAGATTGCCGAGGCGGGCTCTGATGTCGGAATGTCCCCGCCACCTTCGAGGAGGATGACCTCCCCCCTTCCACCGAATACCTCAAACTCCAGAGTCCTGTTTTTGGAGTCACGTGGCAGCCAACTCCATGTAAACCCAGTTGCCAAATCGCCCTGCTCAGAGGTCCAAGTTGAAATATAGGCTCTGCCAGCAACTGTGAGTGGAACAAAGAACGCTGGCGAGGTGGTGTTCCAAGTCTCGTCTCCCGGCATCAAGTATATCTTCTCGTTGGCGGAAGTAAAGGGCAAAGGTTGGCCAACCGTAGATCGAACCAGGATCGTCTGATAGGGATTCCAAGTGGAGAGCGTGTAGTATATCTGACACTCCCGAGCCGTTCCTCTGGTGAACCTTGGGATCAGATAGGGACCGTATTCGCCTCCCCATTCATTAGGGCGTCCGGAATCGTGGAAACCATCCATTCGAACCCAATTCCACGGCACATGAAGATACTTGCCATAGGCCGAATCAGCCCATGGGTCAAGGATGACCGTTCCACTCGAAAAGGGTCCCCATGGTTTCAGAGCAGATCGCATCGTGATACCACGAGGCAGACTTCCATTATACAGTATCAGCCAGCGTTGTAGAGGAGCGATCCACGCAGTGGAAAACTCCCCCACACAGGGATGTTCAAACAGCGCGAGGCTTTCCGACTCCTCAGTACTCCATAGAGGAACTCCGCCAGCCGTATATCCTGAGAGATATCGGAGTGCGGAACGGTCATCAATCTGAGCTGATGGAATACAGGCAAGATATACGTTGCTCTTGCGGTAGGCACCGCTGCCCCAGATGAGGACAATTTCTCCAGTGGCATAGGGGAGTTCACCGGGATAGTCCTCAGCCGCGATCTTTGCCATGCTCACGTTGATGAAATGCGCTTGGCTCATGTCGTGACTCTGAGCCGAGGACAGCGTGTAGAGCCGCGTCCAAGTCAGTCCATCGTCATTCGAACGAGCCATAACAGAACGCTCCATGTTCGAGTTCGTGCTGTACCAGTTGGTCGTATGAACGATGTAGATGTTTCCTCCAACGGATATTCCGTACGAAGGAACTTCGTATGCACCTTGAGAAACACTTGGGATCGCGATTGGAAGAAAAACCCCATCCTGTCCGAGATGGAAATCCAGTGTCAGGTCTTCGGGCACCGTCGCGTCAGAAAAGGCAAGGCAGTCCCTGTCTTGTGTACCGTTGGTACCAAACGTGTCGCCGAAGAGAAAGCACAGTCTTCCGTTGTGCTCGAAAGAGCTCCCCAAGTCAGTCGCAATCACCCCAGCATTGGTTCGGGTCATCGGCAGAGTGTTTCGTCGCAGAGGCTGATCCGTGTCACCGGTGACCTGCAAGATCTTCCGAGTTGTGCCGGCGAAATATAACGGTGTATCTGCCAAGACCAAGACGGGAAGCAGATATGCCACAATGGCAGCGAGAAGCAAAAAGAACAGGTGTCCGATAGGTGAGGATCGCGTGCTGTAAGTATCCATAGTATGTTCTCTCAGACCTTTCGAAGTGGGATGAGAAGACCCGCTCCAAATAGGGAGCAGGCACTAGCTGAAAATGAGGGCAGGTCAGAAGCCCTGGCAGATCCGTCAGTTCCGGACGTGCATGGAAACCATGCCACTGGACGGCGTCTCTGTCAACCCACAAAAAGGATGACACGCGATCGCACCGCGGAACAGTCAGGTTTTCAGCGCTTCACAATCTTCTGAAGCATCTCGCGCAAGGAATCTGCGTCCATGTCGGTATTGACACAAGGCCCGAAGGGCTGACTGTTACGGATAGTATGGACGGGCTTCCGAAGAACGGAGAGGATTCCTGCTGCAAGTTCCTTTTCACATGCAATGGCAACAACGCACTTCACGCCCTTGTCCTTGGTGGCCTGCACCGCCTGCTGCCCACCGCCAACAACAGCACTTCTGAAGCCATACTCTTCTTGAAGCAGACTCACTTCCCGAATCTTGCAGCGTCCACATCTACGGCAGATTTGAACACCACTCGTCAGATCGAGATCACAGTCTTTGTTCTGGATGCAATGCGGGAGGAGCACAAGGATCTCCGAGGGCTTCGCACGGCTTGTACGCAGTTTGCCAATCGCTTTATTCAGAAAAATGATGAATCGGTCAAGCATCCCTTAGCCGTCCCTGATTAGAGTCTCTGCTGAACTCTCGAAAACCTCTTTCGGGCAGATTGTGGAATTGGGAAAACATATTGTCAATCAGCCGTCTTGCACACTATGTCCCGTGTGACCGAATCCACCGTCATTCCGGTCCGTGCACTCCAGTTCTGTCAGCTCATTCAACTGGGCTTGTTCCACGTGACAGAAAACCATCTGTGCAATCCGATCGCCCCTTTGGATGACGAAATCCTCTTTGCCGAGGTTTATCAGAATGACTTTGACCTCCCCACGATAGTCAGAATCAACGGTTCCGGGAGCATTTGGAAGTGAAATCCCGTAGCGAAGCGCGAGACCGCTTCGAGGACGAACCTGTCCTTCAAAGCCAGTTGGAATTGCCATTATCAGTCCGGTTGGGATAGCCTGAATTTCTCCTGGCCTGAGTACCACTTCTCCCTGCACCGCCGCAAGGAGATCAATTCCCGAGGACCCTGCAGTCATATACTGCGGAAGGGGGAGGCCTTCAGAGTGGGGAAGTCTTTTGATTCCAATACGCATCACAAGAGATGAGAACCTCGGGAGGAAAGGGGAAGTCCCCTCTCCTCCCAACACCAGGTTCTATGCTATCCTCTTCGAGGGCCACGTCGGTCTGACTGACGGTCACGACCGCCTCTCTGCGGACGTCCACCCCCGCCACCATTCCTGGGGCGATCATAACCCCTGCCACCGTCCCTTGAACGTTCATCTCCACCACCGCTGTCGCGGTCATGTGATTCAGGGGGACGTTCCCCAGAAATCTCCCAGTCGGCTTCTTTCTTGCTCAGGTTTATCCTGCCAAGATGATCAATCTCAATCACCTTCACCTGAACGATATCGCCTTCTTTGACCACATCCTCAACACGCTCAACACGTCGTGTGTCCAGATGGGAAATATGCACCAGACCTTCCTTTCCAGGAAGAACTTCTACGAATGCTCCGAAATTGAGGATTCGAGTGACTTTGCCCTTATAGATCTTGCCAACAACGACCTCTTCGGTCAGGTAGTTGACCATCTCAACCGCTCGCTGAGAAGCCGCTTCGTCGGTTGAGGCGATGATGATCTTGCCGTCGTCGTCAATGTCAATCTTGACACCCGTTTCCTCAATGATGCCTCGAATCGTCTTGCCACCTGGGCCAATGACATCACCTATTTTCGACTTGTCAACGAACATCGTCACCAGTCGAGGTGCATACTTGGAAAGATTCGATCGTGGCTCCAAGATGACCTGATCCATCTTGTCCAGAATGTGGAATCTTCCTTCGCGTGCCTGCTGCAGAGCCGCGGCCATGACAGAACTGTCAATGCCTTCTACCTTCAGATCCATCTGAAGCGCGGTGATACCGTTGCGGGAACCCGCAACTTTGAAGTCCATGTCACCAAGGTGGTCTTCCTGACCCAGGATGTCACTCAGAATCGAAATCTTGCCATCCTCCTTGATCAGACCCATGGCAATTCCGGCGACTGCGGTTCGAATGGGAACTCCAGCATCCATCAGCGCCAGGGAACCACTGCAGACCGAGGCCATGGAAGAGGATCCGTTGGACTCGAGAACGTCTGAAATGATCCGAATCGTATAGGGAAAGTCATCTTCCTTGGGAAGAATGGGATTGATCGCCTTTTCTGCCAGAGCTCCATGTCCGATTTCTCGTCGCCCGGGACCGCGAATCGGGGCGCGTCCGGTCGATTGGGGCGGGGATGTTCCTCTGGCAGACACGACCTCGGCGCTCCGAGGAGATCGAACTCTGGGTCGCGGGGTGCCGGCCGGAGCGTGTCTCCTGGCCGCCCACGGCCCCCGTGCGCCTGCACACGGGCA
>JAKQFZ010001142.1 GCA_029558215.1 Candidatus Omnitrophota bacterium | reverse complement strand
AACATTATCAGCAACAGCTGGTACTAAGAAAGAGAGATGAAAGGAAACGAAATGGCGAAAACTGAAGCGAACGTAACCGTCTTTGGGCGGTTGTCTTTCCCTGTGTTGACACATGCGGAGGCGAAGGAGAGGAACTCAACCTCGCCACACAAGAAAGCGAACGACTCTGACGTCACCTGCGAGTTCAATTTGTTGCTTGAGCAAACGCAGTATGACAAGTTCGTTGCCCATGTGACCAACGTCTTCCTGCCATACTGTGTGCGACAGGCAGGCGCTGGAGAGAAGCGAAACGCTCTCGACCAGGCCCAGGTGAACCGGATTCTCAAGGTCTTCCCGAACAACTTGGAGGACCAACCACCCTATGTGGCGCTGAAGCCGGTGAACGAGAAAACACAGATTCTCGTACCAGACGCAGTGGCATCGCTTAAGATCATCGGTCCTCGCGGTGGACTCGACTTGGTCCAGAAAGCGATCGTCCAGGACGAGTCCGAGTTGCTGGTACCCGACCCGGATTTGTTGACCTTTCCGGTGGTGAAGCCGATCAAGCAGACAGTTCATCAGCTCTATCCAGGCTGCTACGCAGCCACCACGGTCAACCTGTATACCTTCCTCAGTGGGAAGGTTCCAGGATTCTCCGCCTCGGCGGGGACGATCGTCTTCAAGACTGATGCAGATCGGCTTGGCGGCGGTGTGGAAGTTGACGAAGACGAGATCTTCGAAGACTGATTGAGCGCAGCGCCCTCCTCAAATGAGGGGGGCGCTGCTTCACTTTTCAACGTGAGGAGAAGACACACGTGTCACCAAAACGATTCAGCGCTTCCTATGCTGCGAGGTTCATCTCGTGCCCAGGATCCGCAGACTTGGAGAACTCCATCCCAGGGTTCCAGTACCAAAAGCAAGACGAAGAGAAAGGCGCCAGAGGCAAAGGAACCCGACTGCATTCTTGGCTGGCTGAAACGGCTGAGTGGTCCGCCAAGGATCTTCGCAACATCGCAGAAGCTCTGACATATGTAGCAGATCTCAAGGCTGAAAGGCGTTTCAAAGTTCTAAGTGAAACGACAATCGAGGCCACTTGGCTGAAGAAGAGTCCGCACACCACAGTGGACTTGGTCTTGTATCTTCAAGACGAGTTGCACATCGTGGACTGGAAGACTGGGGTCATCCCTGTGTCCCCCGTCAACAATGCACAGCTGATGTACTATGCGCTGTGCTTCATGCACTTGGCCCCGAAAGCAGAAGGCGCATGGCTGCACATCATACAGCCTTGGATCCCTGACGGCTGCGCAAGTTGGTGGGTCTCCGCAGAAGCACTAGCCGACTTCATGGTCTTAGCGCAGCAGACCGAACAGAAGATCTTGACGAGAGACAAGACGTTATCGCCATCTGACCACTGCACCTTCTGTCCTGCGTACCCACATAGCAGGAGCGAGAAGGGCCGACCGTTGTGTCCGGTCACGATGCAGCTACTGTATCCGGACCCATTTGATGAGGAAGAGGTGCTAGCACTGTGACACTGC
>JAKQFZ010001131.1 GCA_029558215.1 Candidatus Omnitrophota bacterium | reverse complement strand
TCTTCAAGACGCCGAACAAAGTAGCAGAGGAGGTGTCGAATATCTCTCTGCCGGTAGGAATGCAGTGTGCATCGTCGGGATATCTCCATCAATGAACGAGCTCAGTCGTATTAGAGATCTTTGGTCACGCAGAGATGCGATGGGAACAACCGCCCCTGCCTTGGAAGCACTCTCCATACTAAGGATGTCCATACAAGAAGGGAAGAGGATAGCCTCGGAAGATATACGTTCTCCCGAGAGCATCGCTGCACTTTGGCAACTGTTCTACTATCTCTTCCACGACAGATGGGATGTTGAGGCAGGTGTTTCCATTCTTGAGAGATTGTCTGGACAGTGTGCCGAGTATTCTAAATGGTTCAATGATCCCACAATGGCTCGGGTCGAGTTGCTGGCGCGTCTGGCGTACGGATACGAAGTCCTCGGTAAGACGAAGCGAGCCGAACTCAATTGGAGAAGAGCTTTCAAGGAATTGGTGGGAGAAGAGACTTCTGCCGGCGGAGATTTATCGGAGATAAGGGAGACTGTCCGAGTTGCGGTTGTTGAATACGAGATGGAAGAACCCTCTGAGCAGAAGAACGTCTCACAACAGACGAGGGATGACGGGAACGCAGAGGTCGCGATGAGTGCATCTGCTTCTGAGGGAAGGAAGCCATCAGGATGCGGATGTTTTACGGGATGCGCAGAGAGCGTGACAGCAGGAGGGGCTTGTGGGTCTTCGGGTGAGACCGCAAATGTGATCAGCGGGTCCAAACCCTCCTGCGGCTGTTTTGGCACGAAGAAGCCGACGGAGTAGAGAGACGGAAGTAGTTAAGCGTGTATTGTGTGCAGGGGCAGGCGTAACGGTCTGTCTCTGCACACACCGTCGTTCAGCTGCGGAAGCAGAACGCGGGCGGTTCATCAGGGTGTTCGTATGCTTCGGGTGCAGCGCTGTCTTCTGTAAGAGTCTACGCTTCGGCGTACTGTTCTCTAAGAACAACTGATGGGTCTGGCGATCCATCCTTGCGCAGTTCCCGTTTTGTGTCTGAGTTCACAATTCCATGAGTACGGTTTGGGGAGTTTTGAGACAGTGCTTGAGAAGTCAACAAGAATCGCTGCTAAGTGTTTGTCTTTCAAAGTGTTACATCGTTAATTTTTTATCGCTTGATTCGAATGCTTCACTTCTCTAGACTCCATCCGTTTATTATCTTGTATGCTAACATGGAGAACCGTATAAACGAGACGGTGTGTTGAGAGTCCGTATTTGAGAGAGGTCAGTATGAGTACGCAAGTGCAGCAGTGTTGTGCGTGTCAGAATGAAGTCTCTGAGGAGGATATTCTCAAGAGACTCGATGAGGTAATCGAGAGTTATCGCAACAGACCAGGCGCTCTGATTCCGGTGCTTCAGATTGCCCAGACACTTTTTGGGTACCTTCCTGAAAGTGCTTTGAAGCGAATCAGCCTGGGCTTGAACAAACCCTACAGCGAAGTGGCTGGCGTGGTGGGTTTCTATTCTTTCTTCTCCACAAGTCCTCGTGGCAAGCATCTGATTCGGGTTTGTTTGGGCACAGCCTGCTACGTTCGTGGAGGCAGGCAGGTGTTGGATGCTTTGGAGCGAAGGCTGGGGGTGACTGTTGGCGAGACCACGGAGGATCGGGTCTTCACACTTGAGGTGGCTCGATGTTTTGGCTCCTGTGGTCTGGCACCGGCGATCATGATTGATGAAGACGTCCACCAGAGGGTCAAACCTGCGCGAATTGAAGCCATCCTTGAGCCCTATCGGGAGAAAGAAGTGCAGTCGAAAGAGAGGCAATGACCATGGTTCAGAAGATTACCAACCCGGCAGATCTCCTGGCACTGCAGAAGAAAGCTCAGGCGGACATTGAGCTGCGATCCGGTCAGAAAGACATGCGGATCACGGTTCACATGGGAACCTGTGGCATTGCTGCGGGAGCGAGAGATGTGCTGGCCTATTTTGTGACCGAACTCAGCCGAGCGCAGGTTCAGAGTGTCTCCTTGCAGCGTTCGGGTTGCGCCGGACTGTGTGATCAGGAACCGATGATCACCTTGGCCGACAAGGCAGGCAATGAGTTTCGCTATGGGAAGATGGACAAGGACAAGGTGCGCGAGATAGTGGACGCGCATGTGGTTGCCGGTTCTCCGGTGACAAAGTATCTGATTCAAACTTAGAGCGATACAGGAAGGAAAAGCAAACGATGGAATGCGCATGTGCTCATATTCTCGTCTGCACAGGCTCAGGCTGCATCGCTTCAGGAGCCTTGGAAGTCAAGGCGGCGCTGGAGCGTGCCATTGAAGAACACGGCCTTGGCAGCGAATGCAAAGTCATCGAGACCGGTTGTCTGGGGCCTTGTGCGGTTGGCCCCGTGATGGTGACACATCCCGACGGCGTCTTTTATCAGGAAGTCAAAGCCGAAGACGCCGAGGAGATCGTCAAGGAACATCTGCTCAAGGGTCGAATTGTGGATCGTCTGGTTCACAAAGAGCCTGCCCGTGGTGAGAGTGTTCCGGCCATCCAGGAGATCGGATTCTTCAAAAGACAGGTCAAGATCGTTTTGCGCAATTGCGGTGTGATTGATCCCACATCCATTGAGGAATACATCGCTCGGGACGGATACCAGGCACTTTCCAAAGCACTGACCAAGATGTCCCAACAGGATGTCGTCGAAGAGGTCAAGAAATCCGGACTTCGAGGCCGCGGTGGGGCGGGCTTTCCGACCGGTTTGAAATGGGAGTTCACCAAGAAGGCGCAAGGCGAGCGAAAGTTTGTCTTGTGCAACGGAGACGAAGGGGATCCGGGCGCATTCATGGATCGAAGCGTTCTGGAAGGCGATCCACACAGTGTGATCGAGGGTATGGCTGTCGCCGCCTATGCCGTGGGTGCGGACTACGGCTACGCCTATGTGCGAGCAGAATATCCTCTTGCCGTCGAACGTTTGAACCGTGCCATTGACCAAGCCAGAGAATATGGGCTTCTGGGAAAGAATATCATGGGAACTGGGTTCAACTTCGATCTGGAGATCCGCATGGGCTCCGGAGCGTTCGTGTGCGGTGAGGAAACCGCGCTCATTGCTTCCATCGAAGGCCACCGCGGTGAACCGCGACCACGTCCTCCCTTTCCCGCAGTCAAAGGGCTTTGGGGTATGCCCAGCCTTTTGAACAACGTCGAAACCTACGCGAACATCGCTCCGATTATCATCAAAGGTGCACAATGGTTCAGCAGCTACGGCACTGAGAAGAGCAAAGGGACAAAAGTCTTCGCTCTTGCGGGCGCAGTCAATAACACGGGACTTGTGGAAGTTCCCATTGGAATGCCTCTTGGAGAGATCATCTACGACATCGGTGGCGGTGTTCGGGATGGCAAGCAGTTCAAAGCAGCCCAGATCGGTGGTCCTTCGGGTGGCTGTATCCCCAAAGAGTTTCTCAATGTTCCTGTGGACTATGAGTCTCTTCAGGAACTGGGTGCGATCATGGGTTCTGGCGGCCTAATC
>JAKQFZ010001081.1 GCA_029558215.1 Candidatus Omnitrophota bacterium | reverse complement strand
AGCCCTCGCCGACAGAGAAAGCGTTCAAGCAGTCCGAACAGAAATAGTCGACAACCTCAAACGCGAGAACACCGCCCTCAAAGAGGACTTGATCCAGGTCCGCGACCAAATGAACCAAATCCACTCCTTCCTCAACACCCTCACCAGCGACCCGGCAATCGTCCGCCAGATAGCCAAAGCAACCGAACGCCTCAAACAAGGAGAAAAACTCCGCGAATTACGCATCACACTCACCTGAGCAGAGGCACAAAGTATAAAAGGCTGTTCATCCTCCCCAGTGGTAACACCACCTATCTGGGGAATGAACAACCATGAACAACACCTGGATCCTTAACCCTAACTTCGACCTCTTCGGCTGGACCAGCCCAGTCCAGAAAAACCGCAAAGGAACAAGCCGCATCACCATCAACAAACTTGTAGCCACTGGCCTCGCCCTCGAACAAGGCCAAAAACTCTGTTGCTACGCCGCCAAAGACCCAGACGGAAGACCCATCATGGTCACCTACCTCGATGGAAAACCTCGCAAGAACGAGGTGATGCCAAAATGAACCACCAAGACCACTACCACTACAAAGTCACACGCGGCGCTGTTTACACAGTCCAACCCATGGAATGGAAGAGATTGGACGACCCTCCAGGCGGACCACCCAGCCTCCTCGAAACACTCAGTGGCCAATCTGGCCTACCGGTCACCTTCTCAACCAGCGGCCAAGACGTGGACACCTTCTTCAACGACCAACTCAACCAAGGCCGCTTCGGCCTCGACCTCCTCACCCGCCAACTCACCGAACGAGAAAACCTCAAAGGACGGCACCTCACCGAAATCGAAGAAAGCATCGCCTACTGCAAAAGCCAAATCATGCACCTCTGGAACTTCTACCCCGGAACCAACCGAGGGATCGACCAACGCAGACTCACCTTCAGCCGACAAATCCAAGAACTCGAACACCAACAACGCCAAGAAGAAACCCAAGCCTGGAAAGACCAAGCCATGCTCCTCACCGACTTCCTCGAAAAATGGGACAAATACAAAGGAGACCTCTGGACCTACTCCTTCTTCAACCAGAAATAGGCACACTGGATTTAAGGAGTCGGCGGGCTTCAATGAAATGAAAAAGAAGTTGGTTACCCGAAGCAGTCAGCACCAACCGATTGATCCCACCCGACTTCTTTACCTCGATGAAGCCCTGATCCCGCAAAGCCTTCATCACTTCCCGGATGTAACTCGAGGCCGCACCCGACTCACGCAGAACACGCTGAAAATAACGCTGATGAGGCTCCAACCGGTCCAGGGCCAGCAACACCTCAGTCCATCTCGGGAGGAACAAACTCGCGCTCACGCTTCTCACCCCGGCGCAACAACCATTCCCGGCGGATTCTCTCTTCCAGAGCTTCTACCTCGTAGAAATTTCTGTCCATTGGACCTGAAAAACCAGTGA
>JAKQFZ010001262.1 GCA_029558215.1 Candidatus Omnitrophota bacterium | reverse complement strand
AGTCGCCAACCGTCTTATCTTCCGTGATGATGAACCCCGTATTGAAATTGTCGAACAGGGGAGACCCTGGAGTTTCGACGGTGATGGTGGTCTGTTTCGCTTGGCTTCTGAGGCGCACCGGATTCGTCTGGCGCATTTGTTCGACCCAGTTCTTGCGGTGCACACATCGCTTGTCGAGCCGCTTCCACACCAGATCACAGCAGTCTACGAAACCATGCTTCCCCGACAGCCTCTGCGGTTTCTGTTGGCGGATGATCCAGGTGCCGGAAAGACCATCATGGCGGGTCTGCTGATCAAGGAGTTGATCGCCCGTGGTGATCTTTGTCGTTGCCTGATTGTCTGTCCAGGAAGTCTTGTAGAGCAATGGCAGGACGAACTCTACCGTCGCTTCAGTCTGCCCTTTGAGATCATGACCAACGACAAGTTCGAGGCGGCGCGTACCGGAAACTGGTTTGTCGAAAACAACCTGGTCATTGCCCGACTCGACAAACTTTCCCGAAATGAGGATGTGCAGACAAAACTCACGGCACCCGACTGCCGGTGGGATGTCATTGTCTGTGATGAAGCACACAAGTTCTCTGCGACGGTGTTTGGTGGTGAACTCAAATGCACAAAACGTTACCGGCTGGGACAGAGCCTGTCGGAGATCACGCGGCATCTTTTGCTCATGACCGCAACGCCTCACAATGGCAAGGAAGAGGATTTTCAGCTGTTCATGGCGCTGTTGGACGGCGATCGTTTTGAGGGGCGCTTTCGGGACGGTGTGCACGTCACCGACGTCTCGGACATGATGCGACGAATGGTCAAGGAGAAGTTGCTGAAATTCGACGGTTCGCCTCTGTTTCCTGAGCGTATTGCCTACACAGTTCCTTATCATCTTTCCGACCTTGAAGCGCGTCTGTACAAAGAGGTGACCGAATATGTTCAGGAAGAATTCGATCGCGCCAAGAATCTTGACAATGACAAACGTGCCGGCACGGTGGGCTTTGCTCTGACAATTCTGCAACGTCGCCTGGCTTCGTCTCCCGAAGCGATCTACCAGTCTCTCCGTCGGCGTCGAGAGCGCCTTGAGAAGAGGCTTCGAGAGATGGAGATACTGCAGAGAGGTGCAATTGCTGCAGCGCTTGTCGAATCGCTTCATCTACTTGATGACGAGGATGTCGAGGATCTTGAGGAATCTCCCAACGACGAGGTTGAGAAGGTCGAGGGAGAGATCCTTGACCAGGCAACTGCAGCACGAAGCATTGATGAACTGAAAGCAGAGATTGCGACTCTGAGCCGTCTGGAGTCTCTCGCCCTTGAAGTGCGCAGCAGCGGAACCGACCGAAAATGGCAGGAGTTGGCGGAACTTCTGACCGCGATCTTCTCCCCACAATCTGCCTCGGGTCAGAGAGGAAATCCTTTTGCACGTTACGGAATTGCGAATGTGCCGCGACCGGTTTCTGATGCCCATCAGAAACTGGTGATCTTCAGCGAGCACAGAGACACGCTGAACTACCTCAAGGCGCGTATTGCCACGCTGCTTGGGCGGGAAGATGCCGTCGTGATTATCCACGGTGGGATGGGGCGTGAAATGCGTCGAAACGCCCAGGAGTCCTTTCTTCACGATCCAAGCACTCAGGTGCTCATTGCCACAGATGCGGCGGGTGAGGGGATCAATCTCCAGCGTGCCCATCTGATGGTCAACTATGATCTGCCCTGGAATCCGAACCGAATCGAGCAGCGCTTTGGAAGAATTCATCGCATCGGTCAGACGGAAGTGTGTCATCTCTGGAATCTTGTGGCGGAGGATACCCGTGAAGGAGACGTCTACCACACGCTTCTCGACAAACTCGATGAGGCGCGAGCCGCTCTGGGCGGGCAGGTATTTGATGTCCTGGGGAAGATTCAGTTCGAGGGCAAATCACTGCGGGACTTGCTGATCGAAGCCATTCGATATGGGGATGCTCCGGAAGTCCGCGCCCGACTGACTCAGTGCGTGCAGGATGCTGTTGACCGTGAGCATATTCAGCAACTGCTTGAGGAACGCGCCCTGGTGCATGATGCCATGGACGGCACCAAGCTTCAGAAGGTTCGTGAGGATATGGAGCGTGCCGAAGCACGAAGGCTCCAGCCGCACTACATCGAGAGTTTCTTTCTGGAAGCGCTCCGGTATCTGGGAGGCAGCGTCCGACAGCGGGAGTCGAACCGGTACGAAGTCACCCATGTGCCCGGCTTGGTTCGAAATCGCGATCGAGTGGTGGGGATTTCTGAGGCGGTCTTGCCCCGTTACGAGCGTATTGTGTTCGAGAAATCTCTCATCGCTCCTCAGGGAATGCCCATGGCTGCCTTTGTTTGTCCAGGACATCCGCTGCTGGATGCAACCATGGATCTTATCATGGAGCGAAATCGGGACCTGTTGCGACGCGGAACGCTCTTGGTGGACGTCAAGGACTGGGGACAGAAGCCACGTGTGTTTCTTTATTTGGAACACAGCATTTTCGATGCGACCAAGACTCGAATCGGAGACAGACGCACCATCTCAAAGCGGATGCTCTA